>DAOSDU010000035.1 GCA_035362715.1 Methanofastidiosum sp. | reverse complement strand
TCTTAGCTAATAGACATATCCATCTGTCTTTATATATAGTTGTTGTGTAAACCTTTAAATTTCAGATAAAATTAAAGCTCAATTAGTACTCAGATTATAAAAATAGATTCAATAATGTTTCACATTGTTTTATTTAGCCTAAATTAATCTTAAAAAAGAATAAAAAATAAATTATTTATTGAACAACAAACTCAAAAGTTATCTTGTCAAACATTCCATTAGGCGAGTAGGCTATCATTGTTACTTGGTATGTACCTGAGGGGACGTTTGGCCCTACAGTAAAGTTGGCCGAGTAGGTACCGATATTGTGGGCGTTTATCTTTTGTGTTTCTGGAGTTATCTCAACTGTTATCCCTTCTGGGAGTCCTTCAAACCTTAACCTTGTATCGTTTTGGGTGAAGAAGCCCCTGTTCTCTACTTGTAGTAATACCTGTTGGCTTCCTGGAGTCATCTGGAATTTTGAGATGACCTTCCCATTCTGGATAACTGTTGGACCACCTGCAACTGAGAATGTCTCAATGTCTATCTTTGGGTAGAGTGTAGTTGGAAGTGCTTTTTGTTTATAGCAGTCATAACAGCAGCATTCATATACAGATACTTCTCCCTGCACTGAGTTTTCATTGTCGTTAGTTATACTAACTTTAACTATTTCAGGAGGTAGTTCAAAGATGGCGCACCACTGTCCATCTGTTTGATAATCATATATAAACAAGTCGTCGTCTTGATACTGGCCTTCATTAGTAAAAAATTGAACATCAAATTCTTCATCAGTATTTGCACATATCCTAAGTTCTCTTGGGAAGCATAATCCATCTTGAACGTCATTAGTTACAATTTGATTATCTCCTGGGATGATGATGCAATCGCAAGGTTTCTTGTAATAGCAATTATATTGTGTATTATCATCCATATCCAAAACTGCAGCATCAGCATCTATGCCAATATTTGTAATTTGACCTATAGATGTAAAGAATCCCCGTATTCCCCAAAGTGGTCCTTTTTTTAATGAAGGACATGCTGTAGGGGGTATGTTGAAAGTAGCAGTTTGACTACGAGCAAGTGAGAAAGTTCCTATAGAATAATAATCAGGGATGCAATAATCTGTAATTATTGGCGCTCCAGGATGCTCCTCAACTATTTGTATGAAAATAGGAGCAGAAATACTTGGTAGCAAGGCTATCGCCATTGTCATTACTAAAAAAAAAGCAAATATTTTCTTCATAAAGTCACCACAAATAATACAAATCATGAGTTTTTATTCTTTTGCCTAAATCGTTAATACAGAGGCAAATTATTATTAAGAAAAATAGAATAATTAAAATTTATTAAAAAAATAAATTAATTACCTTATTCACTGCCCGCATGATCCGCAGTTTGGCTTGTGATCTCTGTAGACTATATGCGATGGTGTGTCAATGCACCAGCTGGCAGAGATTACTGCACCAGCAAGCTTGTGGAACCCAAGTTGAGTCTTTCCAAAGTTGTTAGTTGCATCTTCTTCTAAAGCAATTCCTT
>DAOSDU010000034.1 GCA_035362715.1 Methanofastidiosum sp. | reverse complement strand
ATGTATTTTTTAATATGTCTTTTAGAAGTACTATTGGAATCATTATTGCCTTATCGGGTTCATTATGGTTTGGTCAATCGTTATTAGATTGGTTGAGATATCTTTCAATGGGAGGATTTGTAGACCTTCCTTCTGCCTTTTTGAGGTATGGTGTCCTTTTTGGCCCTCCCGTTATTGTTGTGGGAATTATTATGTTTTTACATGATATGAAAAAGGAGACTAGAGGCATGCACGGAAAATAAATCCGATATTAATAAGAATAAAACAGACTTAATGTTTCCTTTTGTAATAATATGCCCCAACCAGTATTAAGGCAATGGCAACAACGTACACTAATTGGTTTGGATAATTCGATTTATTCTCGTCTTTGCTTTCTGTTTTATCATTAATCTTTACCAATTCTTCAGTTTTATATAGGAAGATTTTACTACAATTATTGCCTTCCCCCCTTACAATGACAGCATAGCTATCGCCAGGGGATACCTGTATTTTTTTAACATCAAAATCTATCATGTTTATTATTTCTCCAGATTTTCTGTCCATTATGAACAAGGAACCCATTCCCTCTCGTATGGCAAGTCCAAATAGTATGTAGGGCTTATCATTGCAAATATTAATAGAATAAGGTGATAATGAATACGGGCTTTCCAAAATAGTGGATTCCCAAACTATGCTGCCCGAATCATCCAACAATACAAACTTGTTGTAATATTTCTCTGTTGAGAAATTGCCTTCCACAGTTCCTCTTGCTTTTATATCTGTTTGGTATGCTAAAACAGAGTATTCCCCGTCTTTTGAAGTGGCAAATTGTAGTAAATACCCGTCATACTGATAAGTCGATTTTATTTCCCCTTTGTCATTGAAGAAATATAAAATAACGGGATCATTACTAGAAATTAAGTATGGTTTTTCTAATAATATAACTCTTTTACCGTCATCAGATATGAAAGATTTTTCGGAGCTTACAACTCCATCTTCTCTAATGTCCTTTTTCCAAAGGGCTTTTCCGCTTTTATCCATTACGCCTACATATTTAGGTGCAATTTGATCCTCAAAATTTCTTGTATTTGTAAATAACACTTTTGACAAATCTCCATTCGCGGAATAAATACCAATATTAGGGTATTCTTCAATTATATTTTTATCTATCTTTATCCGTATTGTTTTCATTTCATTAATTGTAAACAGAACAACCTCATCTGAGTCTATCCTTCCAGCAATCGCATCATCATAAATCCATAACAATTCTCCTTCTATATTGAATAGATATAGCCTATCGTTATACCCCAATGAATGGTAATGTGCAGAGGTGGGGGAATTGTTCAGAAGTATATATTTAGAATCAGTGCTAAAATAAGTTGACTCAATCTTGCTTGTAGTCTTATGCTCCCAAAGTAATTTTCCTGAAATATCAAACAATAATATCTTTGATTCTTCTTTATGACATTCTTCTCTAGTCCCAAAATCTTCTCTGTGAATGCAATCTGAAGAAATATAATAATTGCGGTATAACCCCACTGCAACATATTTGTTATCCTCGGACATAGTTATAGTTGAAACTGTCCAGTATTGCAAATCCTCTATGTCCTTGTTAGGGTCATAGCTCCAAAGCTCTTTAGCTTCTATTGCAGATAAAGGTGCAAATAATAGAATTGTTAATAATATAAATCTGGATAATATATTTAGTATTTTCATTTAATCAAATATTTATCCTTTTTCTCATATATAAGAATTTGGAAAAAAATACGGAAAATATGGAAAATTATTTCTTTTCCATATTGCCTAGAAAAGAAAATAAATATAAATATGAGATTTATAAAAACATTGTGAATACTATGAATGATAAATTTAATTATATACTGATACTGATTGGAATTATTATGGTCTTGTCAAGTTCTTACAATATGGTCAATTACCATAATAAATCAATTTACTATCAAGAATTAAGAGACAGCACCCCTGAAGACTTTAAGGGGCTATATAGTAAGTTCCCTGAATTAGGAAATGATGAGAACTTAAATAATATCAATAAGGCCTTGAGCGGCTCTTTAGTGTCTTCTACTTGGGAGTATCAATCATTAAGGAATAGTTCTTTTTTGAATATTGTAATAGGGATAATACTAAT
>DAOSDU010000033.1 GCA_035362715.1 Methanofastidiosum sp. | reverse complement strand
ACGGAATTGGGTATGTATGTATCCAGGAAACCTTGACAGGAATTGTCGGTGAAAAAATCTTCGAGATTATTGTCTATTAGGTGGATCCGTTCCATAATCCAGATCCATTCTCCCATGAGTCCACGACTGTTTTGTTGTTGTTCTAGTTGATGATTCTTAAGGATTATTTCTTGAATGCAATCCCTGATATTGTTGAATGTTCGCCTGAATTCGTCACGTTCGTAGATAATTACTTCCTCATGGTCGGAGAATAATTTGGGGCGATATAGAATTGCCTTTGCTCCAAAAGGCATTGCTTGACTTGCTCTCAAATTTTTTCACCTCCCTGCCTATTTGTGGGGGAACATTACTATGATGAAAGGTAATGATTTGCATTGTCCAGGAGAGCATGTGAGAAGTAAACATAAATAAAAAAGTAGCAGTGATCATCTCTTGGAGGATAATCATTAAAAAATTGAACATATCCAAGGCAGTCTGATTGCAGCACTAGTAAAAGAAGTAAAATTCTTAAAAACGAATTCCAGTTTATAAACAGAATAAGGGGTGAAGGCAAAACAATATCTGCAGGAAGGCTTATTTGAGGAGGCTTAGCACTCTGCTATCCTCAAGTCTCAATTTACATAATGTGTAAATTTAAGATAGTTAAACACTATAATTTATACACGATTATAATAACTTGCTCATAGACCCTAACTTTGTGATTATGTCTTATTGTATTGATTTCAAGAGGAGCAATATAATATGACTGAAGAATCAGGTTCCATTGGAAAAGTAAGTGGGAAGTTAATTCTCAAATCTCTTTCTTTCATTGTCTTAATCATTGTGGTAATCTTTATCTCTGCAGGCCGCCTTGACTACTGGCAGGGATGGGCCTATACAGGTTTGAACCTTATCTTCCTCATTGTATCCTACTTTTTACTCCCATCTGAGTTAATTCAGGAAAGGTTGGCACCTGATAAAGGAGTGAAAAAATGGGATCTGGTATTTCAAAAGGTTTCCATACCAGTATTCCTGGCCATTCTAATAATATCAGCCCTGGACGGGGGACGTTTCTATTGGTATCCTCAGATTCCTTTTTATATAATAATCATCGGCATATTCCTCTATGCAATTGGGCAGATAATCATTTTATGGGCGAAAATGGTGAACAAATACTTCTCATCGGTGGTCCGCATCCAGACCGAGCGAGGACAAACAGTCTGTAAAGAAGGCCCCTACAGTTTCATCAGACATCCCGGATATCTGGGTGGACTGATATACTCAATTGCCACTCCATTAGTCCTGGGCTCATTTTGGGGTTTGATTCCAGTTGCCATTTCATTGTTACTACTTTTTATCCGAACAAATCTGGAAGATGAAACCCTCCAGAAAGAATTGGATGGATACACTGAATACACCCGAGAAGTAAAATATAAGATATTACCCAGAATCTGGTAGTAGATGCCCATCTGTTTTAGGAAACCTCCCTGGAAAGAAATCATTGATATGAACAAGTTATGATATTTTACTTATGAACTCGCAAACTAATTTTCACGACAAATTCAGAGGAGTGTTAGGATATATCTTGGTTTTGACCACTAATCTGTTCTATGTCTTCTTTAGCACGTTCACAGTAAGGGTTTAACTCAAGAACTTTTTTAAAACATTGAAGTGCTTCAGTATACTGTTTGAGCTCCTTATGAGCTTCACCGTTATGATAGTATGCTTCTTCAAATAAAGAATCTATTTCCAGTGCTTTTTGGTAGTATTTTAATGCATCATCAGGCTTACCAGAATGTGCCAAGATAAATCCTTTGATGTCTAATGAAGAGGTATTTCGTGAATATAATTCAAGAGATTTATTCACACACTTTAAAGCCTCATCATACTTGCCAAGATGTGCAAAAACATAACCTTTCATGTTCCATGCAAGCAAGTGTTTTGGATTCAATTCTAATATTTCATTGAGGCATTCTAATTCTTCTTTATATTGGTGCAGTCGCTCGTGAATAACTGACTTTTGAAATAACATATCATTTAATTCCATGTTCAAAAATTCTTTCGGAGACCTTATTCTTTCAAATACTTGAGTCAATTCCATATTCCAAATATTTTCTGGAAACATCATTTCTTTAAATTTTGAAAGTTTTTCATTAGTTTCATTCAACAAATCCTCGAAAGCTTCTGCTGCATCTTCTTTACATCCAATTTTGTAAAGGAATAATGCTTCATTTAGAAGGGTAAGATGATTTTCTGGATCTTTATCCAGAATTAGATCAATCATTTCTTCTGCATCATCATATCGTCTAAGACCCAATAAAATAATAAATTTATAATTTAATACCGAAATTTCGATTTTTTCATTTAATCCTTCTTCAATAAGTTCATCTATTAAATTTAACGCTTCGATTCGATTTCCACAATTATTTAAAGCTACTACTTTATGGAAAAAAAGAATTTGACGATTAGGATAAGGTTGAATTTTGGAAAGATTGGATTTCATTAATTTATCAATTTTTTCGACGGCTTCCTTAAATTTGCCAGTTTCGATAAGGGGAACAGACTGGATTATCAAAGACGCATATTTCATATTAAAAGAATAAGATATTGCAACAAGTAAAAATCCGCAAATTGGGATAATATTATAAATTGCATTGTTTGGGCTGTAACTTGGACTCCATATAGCAATTAGCCCGGATGATACAAGTAAAATCAATGCAATGATTACTAAATAAAGTTTATAACTGTAAATCATGAAATACCGATGTGTAATATTAGTCACAATCGTTAATAAAGAGAAAAATATGATGCATGGTAAAGTAAGTCTTAAACATATTGAGACAAAAAATGTTATTAGAATAACAATAATAATTATTAATTTTATTTTATCGACTTTAATAAATGCCACCGCCTATTAATATTAATTCATATTGAATATAAAACCTTACTTTAAATAATTTCGTATTGTTAAAAATATAATCCCAACTTAAAGTAAGAATAGCTAAAC
>DAOSDU010000032.1 GCA_035362715.1 Methanofastidiosum sp. | reverse complement strand
AAAAGATTCATAGGTGCGCTAAATGCGGATTGGAGCTCAAATGCCCGGACTGCGACACCGGGCCGCTTTACTGCAGGACATGCGGCAACATGATAAAGCATCCGGCGGAGCACAACTTCACCTGCCCCGTCTGCTTTTCAAATCTTGGGAGGAAGGGATACGGGCTTAAGAGATAGGGCCAAGAACAGGCTCGTGCTTGATGTTTCGCATAGCCAGAATGAAGAAGGATTTGTCTACTCTGTCAGACAGCACCTCCCCCTTTCCCCAAAAAAGTGCACCGGCGGATTCAATCTTGTTGTAGTTCCGTTGTCTGACGGCATACTCACCTCAATGGACCGTGACAACTTCAATGTCGCAGTTGACACCGAGGGCAGATTGATTCTAACAAGGCTAGACAGGAAGATCCAGCTTGTCTTTGACTATGACAAGGGATTCATGACGGGGGTCCTTGGGGGCGTCTTATACGATACCTTTGAGATACCGAAACAGGAAGGGACGGACTACCACGGCTAGAAGATGACAGGATTATTGAAGATATCCAAGGAGTCCTTAGGGGAGAAGGAAAGAAAGCTCTATTCAAAGCTTTACAGGCACATCATTGAGAGCTTTGAGATTGACGAGATTGCGGCCGATCAGATATCACTTGCCCTAATATGCCAGAAGTGCATACTGCTCCCGAGGCTATTATCCGGCGAAGACGTTGACATAAATCAGGTGAGCGAATCGATAAGGAAGTGGCTTTCCG
This sequence comes from Methanofastidiosum sp., assembly GCA_035362715.1. Taxonomy (NCBI): domain Archaea; kingdom Methanobacteriati; phylum Methanobacteriota; class Candidatus Methanofastidiosia; order Candidatus Methanofastidiosales; family Candidatus Methanofastidiosaceae; genus Candidatus Methanofastidiosum; species Methanofastidiosum sp. The sequence continues at coordinate 2,388 of DAOSDU010000032.1, read as the reverse complement.
AGTACAGATTAACGCCCAAGTCAAGAGAGAAGGAAAAAGAGGTAACGATCAATCTCTCAGCCATTATTGAAGAGATCCACAGGGAGAGGGAAAATCCAAATTGAAGCCCTTTTTTGAAAATGATCTTGGGAGGATCTATCGGGGCGACTGCCTTGATGTCATGAAAGAGCTTCCTCCTGAATCGATTGATCTTCTTCTGACAGACCCTCCATATGGCTACTCTTTTTTGGGAAAGGACTGGGACAGGGCAGTTCCGAAAGTTGATATCTGGAAAGAGTGCAACAGGCTTCTAAAACCTGGATCATTTGCATTTATCATGAGCGCACCAAGGCTCGACTGCTTGTCAAAAATGGCCCTAAATTTAGGGGAGGCAGGATTTGAGATCGGATTCACACCGATATTCTGGGCATACCACTCTGGATTTCCCAAAGCTCTTGACATATCGAAAGTGATCGACAGGAGGCTTGGCCTTAAAAGAGAGGCTGTTGAAATGCCGGGAAGGCAGAGATCAGCACTTTGCTGGGGGAAGCACTATGCCTGTGACAGGCAGGAGATTGATTTTACGCTTCCTGCATCTGATGACGCAAAAAGGCTATCAGGAGGCTATGCAGGATTTCAGCCCAAGCCCGCCGTTGAAGTGGTAATAGTTGCCATGAAGCCGATATCGGAAAAAAGCCATACCGACCAGGCCTTAAAAAACGGGAAAGGAGTAACGTGGATAAAAGACTGTTCAATCCCGGCTGAAGACGGATTTTCAAGGTTCCCCTCAAATCTACTCGCCTGCGATAAGGTGTTCGGCGGGGACTCCTACATGTTCGACCTTGACATGTGGTTTGAGGAGAGGGTGGGGTCACTTCCCAAAGACATAGCGGACAGATTCCCATTCCTCTTTGTGAAGAAGCCCTCAAAGAGCGAGAAAGAATCAGGATGCGAATCCATAGGGCCAAAGAGGTGGTGCGATGACGAGGAGTCAGTCGACATCCCTCAAAAGAGGAACAGAGCGGAAAGGCACAACTACCACCCAACTGTGAAGCCTGTAAAGCTCATGTCTTACCTGACTGTTCTGGGGTCTAGGCCAAAAGAGACAATTTTGGATCCTTTCCTTGGAAGCGGCACTACTGCCATGGCATGCGAGCTCTTGGGGAGAAGGTGGATCGGCATAGAGCTTGAGAGGGAGTATGCAGAGATAGCAGCCGCCAGGATATCTAACTCTGGCCTTATTTTTAGGGCCAGCTTAGAGAAAGAGAGGCTTGATTCTTAAAATGGACATGAAATCACTCCTCGCATCCTGGATAGACGATCCTGTAAGATTTTCAGTTGACTGCTTTGGCGAGGAGCCTGATGGCCTCCAGAGGCCTATATTTGAGGCAGTGGCAGAGCATGACAGGATAGCTGTTAGAAGCGGAAACGGCCCCGGGAAGACCTGGACTGCAGCAAAATTGGGATTATGGTTTTTTGTCACAAGGCCAAAATCAATAGTTGTCACGACTGCTCCTACTTGGCAGCAGGTGCAGCGGATACTCTGGAAGGAGATTAGGGCAAACATCTCAAAAGCCCCGATTTTAAGGCCATTTCTATACCTTCCCCCGAGGGATGCAGAGGTCCTAATGATAAGGCCGGATGGAAGCTATGGCGACGACTGGGCCATGATAGGAAGGGCCTCAGACAAGAAGGAGAACATGCTCGGTTTTCATGCGCCATATCTAATGTTCATAGTGGATGAGGCATCAGGGGTGCCGGATGAGATATTCGAGGCCATCGAGGGGACGCAGACCCAAGAAGGTGTAAACTCGTCCAAGATCCTTTTGATAGGAAATCCCACAAGGCCGGAGGGATTCTTCTACGACATCTTCCATTCAAAAAGCTCAAACTGGAGGACATTCCATCTTGACGGTAGGCTTAGCCCACGCGTGTCAAAGCAGTGGATATCCCAGATGTCAGAAGATTATGGCAGCGACAGCCCTTTCTTTCAGATCCATGTGCTGGGGAACTTCCCGCCTGCTGACAAGAACACCTTGATACCACTCTCCTGGATAGAGAGGGCGCTTATTGATCCTGAAGGAAAAGGCAAAGGTGCAACATATGCCGGATTTGATGTTGCTGAGATGGGGGATGACTACAGCGTTTACATTAAGGCCTCACTTGAAACAGGCATCTTCAATATTTACGATATAGAGTTCATGGCAAAGCTTGAGATATTGCCCTTAACTAATTGGGCAAAAAACAAGCTGGACAATAATCCGCCTGAGAAGCTTGTAATAGACTCAAACGGCATTGGAGCAGGGGTCTATTCAAATCTAAAAGAGGGGGGCTATCCCGTGATAGGATTTAGGGGAGGGGAGTCCCCGTTAATGCTTTCAGAAGAAGCAAAGTTTGCCAATTTAAAAT
>DAOSDU010000031.1 GCA_035362715.1 Methanofastidiosum sp. | reverse complement strand
GACATACGAAAAAAAACAAGAAAAAAACAAGCTTATATATAATGTAGTTGTTGAAACAGAAGAATTCGATAAATATTATGATGAAGCATTAACATGTATCGCTAAAGAAGTAGAAATAGATGGTTTTAGAAAAGGCCATGTGCCCGTAGCTATAGCAAAATCACATGTAGATCCTTCTCATATATTGTCCCGTGCAGCAAATGACTGTATATCTGCTAAATGGTTTGAAATTGTAACAAAAGAAAGTATAGAGGCCATTAAAGAACCAAATGTAGAAATACTTAAAATGGCTCAAGGTAATCCTTTTGAATTTAAAGCTGAGGTTGAAATTTTACCAGAAATAAAGCTTCCTGATTATAAAAAGATTGGAAAAGAAACTCCTAAAACAGAAATAAAAATTGAAGAAAAGGAGTTTGATGATGCTATAAATTGGCTTGCTCAATCTAGGGCAAAGTTTTTCCAAAAAGATGGTAAGGCAGAAAAAGGAGATTTAATCGAAATTACTTATAAGGTGAATGATATTGATGACGATAAAGAAAAAAAAGATAGATTTATTTTAGGAAAAGGGCATTATATAGAAGGATTAGAGAATGAATTAATAGGTTTAGTTAAGGGAGAAAAGAAAGAGATAAAGGTAAATGATCCTAAAGATAAAAAAAAGAAAATTGTATTAAGTGTTAACGTAGACTCTGTTCAAAAAATGGAAGTTCCAGAATTAAATGAAGAATTTGCAAAAAGTGTAGGATTTGAATCAATTAAAAAAATGGAAGAAAGTATAAGAAGTGGACTTGAAAAAGAAAAGCAAATGTCTGAAAAACAAAAAATCAGAACAGAAGTTTTAGAAAAAATAGCTAAAGAAACTAAAGTCGAAGTGCCACAAACTTTAATTGAAAGGGAGGGCGAAGCACTTTTACAAAACTTGAAAAATAGAGTTTCTTATGAACTTCAAATGACATTTGATGAATATCTTAAACAAGTTAATAAAACAGAAGAAGAGATAAAAAAAGAATTCGAAAAAGTAGCACAAGAAAGAGTAAAAGGGTTTTTAGTGCTTCATGAAATAGAAAAAAAGGAAAATATTAGTATAACAGAAGATGAACTCAATACTAAAATAGAGGAATTAGCAGCCCAATATCCTGACAAAGAAAAAGCTAAAGAGGAAATGAAAAATTCTGATGCAAGATATTATATTGAAGATGAGCTAAAGAGGGATAAAATATTTACTATTTTAGGTTGTTAATTTTTCTTAAATAAGATAAAATTAATAATAAATATTATGAATTTAATTCCAACAGTAATAGAAAAAACAAATTTAGGCGAAAGAGCTTATGATATTTATTCTAGATTATTAAAAGATAGAATAATATTATTAACAGGACCAATAGATGATTTGGTAGCTAATTCTATTGTTGCTCAACTTTTGTTTTTGGCCTCAAAAGATCCAAAAGCAGATATCCAGTTTTATATTAATAGTCCCGGGGGGTCAGTAACAGCTGGTATGGCTATTTATGATACAATGCAATATATAGAATGTGATGTTTCAACTGTAGCAATTGGTATTGCCGCATCTATGGGTGCAACTTTATTAGCCGCAGGTGCAAAAGGAAAAAGATACGCATTGCCTAACTCAGAAATAATGCTCCACCAAGTGCTTGGTGGTGCTCAAGGTCAAGCGACCGAAGTTGAGATTGCGGCAAAACATATTTTAAAAATAAAAGACAGAATGAACCACATTTTAGCTAAACACACAGGACAGCCATTAAATAAAATAACGCAAGACACAGATAGAGATTTTTATTTAAGCGCAGATGAAGCAAAAGCTTATGGGGTAGTTGACGAAGTTATAAAACAAAAGGTATAATAGCTTTAATAATTAATAAAGCTTTAATACATATGCCTGAACTTAAAAAAAAAGAAGAACCAAAAATTAGTAATAAAAAAATTATTTTAACAATATCTATATTAGTTATTGTAATTACAATAATTTTAATTTTCATTAAATTAACAGATAAAAGTAATCTCTCAATTGAGGTTTATGTTCCAATTCCAGAAACTTCTATGGATGTAGGAATGGTTGGTTTTATAGAGAAAGGGGAAACAATGGAAACTGTTAATCCAGGAGCACTTGAAAATCCAGTAAGAGATTTAGACATACCTATCCCAAGAGATATATTTAATACATCAGGAACAATTATTGCTGTCCAAGCAAATAGCGTTATTATAAAAGGAATTGGCACTAACTTTGACGATCAAATGAAAAGAGATTTAGTGGTCGTTATTGATGAAAACACAACTGTAAATGGTGTAAGGGGAAATGCAGAATATTTTAAACAAATTTTAAAAGTTGGTGACGAAATTACAATTGAGTCAGATTATAATATTCATGGAAAAACAGAGTTCTTGGCAAAGTATGTAAACAGTATAAAAGAATAAAATATGAAAACAAAGTATTTTTTTTATGCGATCTTATCTTTTTTAGTTGTAGGGTATACGGTATATTCGTGGACAGAACCAACGACTATGCCAAGCTCATATAATCCTCCAATAAATACTAGCATAACAGCTCAAACAAAAATGGGTGAAATAGGAGCTTCAGTATTTAGAGATGCAGATGATTCTAGTTATTATATTAATCCTTCTGGTAATAGCATTGTTTCGGGGACTATATCAGCAGCTAACCCAACAGCAAACAATCATATAGCAACAAAAGAATATATTGATGGATTGTTAGAAAATGTTGTCCCCGAAATAACTTCGTTATCAAATACAATGCATAAAATTGGCATCAACCCAGTTTGTCCAGATAATTCAGTTGAAATAATCAGATATTGGGCGGCAAAAAGTTGTAGCACTGTTAATCAATATGGAAATGTTTACGGTTGCACAACAGGAAATACAAGTTTTTGGGGTGAAAGTGCTCCGACCTGCACTTATAATGATTATAATTACAATAACAATGTTCATTCTTGTACGGCGGACCAGTCACAAGGAGTTCTTTGCGCAACCACTGAGGAATCCTTTTTAATAAATAGCATTCACACTGAAAGTCAATGTAATATTATTGGAGGAGATGTCGTTACAGTTGAAAGTAACATTAAAATATGTAAATTTTATAATTCTCAAACCTGTCCTTCTGGTTGGACGCAATATAATAACTGGTCAAAAACTGAAGTAAATACAGTAAGCTACCAAATGGGAACGACTGAAACTATTTGTAGTTGTACAACAGGTTCACATGGCTGGAGTAATACTGCTAGAGAAAAGTGTTCTATCGGATATCAGACCAGATACAAAAAGCCAGATACATGTCCATCTCCATCTCGCACTTGTACAAGAACTAATGAAGATTTCTATTTATTAGGAGGGTGTGCTGCAGAATGTACATACACTGTCTGTGGACATGCACTTGTTAAAGAAATTGGTTGTTATTAAAAAGTAATAAAAAAGTAAAAATATGGATACATTAACATTAGTTATTTTAGGATTAGTAGCAATAATTGTAATATATTTTATTGCTGCATATAATGGCTTTATAGCTTTAATCAATAGATCAAAAGAAGCCTGGTCTGATATAGACGTTCAATTAAAAAGAAGATATGATTTAGTACCTAATTTAGTTGAAACAGTAAAAGGATATGCAACTCATGAAAGAGAACTTTTAGAAAAAGTTGCAGAGGCTAGATCAAGAGCTATGCAAGCAGGAAATAATGTAAAAGAGAAAAGTGAAGCAGAAAATGTCTTATCTGGAACATTGAAATCATTATTCGCAGTTTCAGAAAATTATCCAGACTTAAAAGCTTCTACTAATTTTTTAGAACTTCAAAGAGAGTTAACTGACACAGAAGATAAGATTCAGGCGGCTAGAAGATTTTATAATGGAAACGTAAGAGATTTAAATATAAAAATAGAATCATTTCCTTCAAATATTTTAGCAAGTATATTTAGTTTTAAGAAAATGGACTTATTTGAGATTGAAAATAAAGAAGAAAGGGAAGCGGTTCAAGTTAAATTATAATGGCAACACTATACAATCAAGTTAGTTCAAACAATAGAAAAGCATTTTTCT
>DAOSDU010000030.1 GCA_035362715.1 Methanofastidiosum sp. | reverse complement strand
TGGTACTTCACTCTTGCGGTAACGGCATACAACCTGGTTCGGATGCGAAACTTGGCAGTCTCTACCACATAAAGTGAGAGTAGGCCGCTCCAGAGACGAAATCCGGTCCAAATAACCGGTCAAAATGGCTGCAAAGAGCAAAGACAACCGAAACATTACCGACAAAATCTAAGAAAACGTCTCCGAAAAACCTCAGATGGAGGTTATAGGGATAAAATCAGGGAGTTTTTCAAGGCCCTGCTATTGATTTATAAATGGTCGTTGCAGCCGTCTTACCGACTTTCAATAGTTTTGGAGGGGGCGTAAACATGAAATATAGCGAAGAGGAGATAAAAAAACTTTTAAGTATCTTGTTTCCCAACGATTGGAAAAAGAATTCGGTGTTTTGGGGAGGGAAGAATATATGGTTATGGGAAAAGACCAATATGGGATTTCCCTCTTCTTCAACCGTAAAAGAAGATCCGTCTGGATGTCACTTTATTTTTTTATTCTCGAAATTCAATGATAAATGCAAATGTAACCTATATTTTCCCTGTTCTTCCGTCCCAAGAACCCCAGGTTGTTTTATACCCTCAAATAGCCCAGTGCTTTCAACTAGCAACAAATCACCATTTAGATTTGATTACAATACCTACCTTGTGTACCAATTTTTAATTCCTGTTGATTTCTATTCGGAAGAAAATATAGTCCTTGAATATTTGGGCGTAGCGCCTGATGAAGGTATATCGAACTATGAACTGGTTCGAAATTATTGGGGAAAGATGAAATTAGAGTCGAAAGAAAATAAAATATATAAGGAAGCTAAATTTAAACCGTTAACTTCTGTAAGCACTTATGAGTGACGAATTGAACTTTCTTTATTGAGGTTAATATGAAATTTGATGATTGGATTTATACTGCAGAGGCGCAAGAAGTGATTAAGCAATGCGTCAAATTCCTATTAAAGACCATTGATAGAGATGAGCTTTTTAGGGCTTTTGAAATATCGCCTTCATCCAAAATTCTTGACCCTTCTCCAGAAAGCGCCAAATGCGAGAAGTCTGATGTTGAGCCTAAAACTGAACCCGATTATGACACGCCCCTGTTAAATGAAATTTATAGCATATTGCTGTCAATTATTAACAATCCCATAAGTAAAACTGGTCCTAATAAAGGTGCGCCTACAGAAGCATATAGTGGTTTAAGCAATTTGATATGTATATTGTATTGCGACTACAGTAATAATGAAGAGCTTAAAGGTCTGATTGAAAATAGAATTGTCAAAATGTCACCTTCTAAAAAATCATCTATAAACAAAGCTCTTACTGATGACGATTATGAATTAGCTGCAAACATTTTATTGTCAGAAGTAAAAAATTACATACTCAAGATCGTCAAGAGTAGGTTTTTAGATAAAGTAAGAGATGAACGGTACGAGCAATATAGGCGTACATTATTTCAATTGTACAAAAATAATTACCGTGATGAGGAGATTGGCAACCTTATATACCTTGCCGAAAGTAATAAAAGTTTTTTCGGTTTTTCAGCCCAATACGATAAATACGATGAAGAACAAATAACTAAATACTCTTTTGATATAGATTTTAGCAATTTCATTAATCCGCTAAATCATGGATGCTTCGCTAAAGATATGGATGCGAAGAATTTTTTTAAAAAAATGATTTTTCTGTTCTGGAAATCATTTGTTACCAATTATCGGAAGGATAATGTTGTAGTTCCGATTAGAACACTTGTGGATTATGATCGTAAATTTTATAAAAAGCCGGGGAAAGTAGAGCCTCCTCCTCCGTCCCCTCCACCGTTCCCACCTCCAGGCCTTAAGGAAATTCAAGATATTCTAGATGACTCCATCTGTAAATTAGATGCACGAGAGCAACAAATTATTAAAGGTGTTATGAATGATATAAGTAAGACCGAGATTGCAATTAATCTTGGGATTACTAACTCTCGAGTCACGCAGATCAAAGAAACCGCTTTAAGAAAACTCTTAGCGGACTTAAGAAAAAAAGGGATTACATCAGTCAGTGATTTATTTTCTGAAATAATCTGATTATTCACCGTATATATAAATATGATGCTTAAGGGACCCGTTATGAATAATTATGACAAGATTATTAACCTTATAGATTCAACTGTTTATAATCAGGCATTAGAGACTGCCTTCAGATTGCGCAGTTGTCCACCACCTAGTTTGAGGGGTTCGGATGAGTTTGAAAGACACTTGCAACAATGCAGCTTTTGCCGTGAAAAACAAATCAACGCCAATACTGCACTGTCTCCGTGGATAAACCTTGCAAAAGCGTTTGAACCGATATTAAAGGAAGAATTTGATTTGGTATCTTCCTTGACATCACATTTATGCCCTGGCCAAATTAGAACAGTAAAGAGAAATCTAGCTGGTTGGGGTAATGATGATTATTACTACAAAGCTCCAAGTGTAATTTTATTAAAAGCTGCAGATATGATTGATTGTTTTCAAGTGGCCCAAATTTACGAATATGAAGAAATGCAAGGAACGGACGACATTCCATTGTTTAATTTTGGTGGTTTTGCTGAACCTTGGAATGTTTATACGTTACACAAGGAACATCTTGGGGAATTATTAGGTGAAGAGTCCGTAGGCGTTGTGGTTAATATATGGAATAAGTTTTGCGATTTAAGAGAACAAGAAATAGAAGGTGAATCTTCTGAATTTGTGCAATTGGAAAGAAGGGTATCATCTTTTTTTAATCGAAAGTCTGCAGCTCTTGTACTTGAAATATTTAATTCAAATCAAAAGGAAGAAAACGATTCAGTTCCTGGGAATGTTCTAGATTTTGAGAAATACAAAAAATTAAGAGAAGTGGATAAAATTATATACCCAAAAGCAAAATTTCTGAAAAATGCGGGTTTGCAACTGGCGGCAGCATGTGGCAACGACGAAAACGTCTTTAACGTTCTTAATAATTCCATCAAAGTAACTGTAAGTTGGGATAATGATTCAATACATATATCCACATCATATGTTGGGAGCGAATTCCATAATTTTATTTTGTATTTTATTAACCCTAATGATGATTCAATATATAAATCAATAAGATTTAGCAGCAAAAAAAATATTAAAGCGCCTTTCACTGCAGAATATTTGGCTTTCAGGCCATACACTGATAAATGGACAATCAGAATAGGAATTGATGATGACAAGTGATTATGACAAATTGTTATTTGCTTACCCAGCCATAAAAAACTTTAGTGGTTCTTATATTAATCCTGGTTCAAAAGAATACTATGAATCAGAATATTGTGATTTAGAACTATGTTATGATACAAATGAGGCAAATGAATCAATTTCTGACAGAGTTAAAAATGTTTATAGAAGATTATATAAAGATGTTCCAGAAGGTGTATTAATCAAAGACAATTCTTCTCAACCAGGTGATTCTAGTGATCTGGCTTTTTTGTTAACTCTGTTAAGTAACTTTTATATACCATCTATAGAACCATGTAAAATTTTGTGCACTGGATTATTGGTCAAAAATTATTTACAACCTTTTAAAACTGCTGAAAATCAAAGATTGTTTCTTTGCAAATTAGACTCATTCATAAAGCAAAATGAATATAAAATCTTCATTTGTCCTAAAGAGAATATATTGCCGAGTTGGAGATCTTACTTCAAGAACAAAACCAACAATATTGATTATTATGAGTCTTCAGAACTACACAAAATAAGAAAGTTTAGTAGTAACAAAATAGTTATTAGTGTAGGTGAATCAAGTGGTGATCTTATCTTGTTGTCAAAATTATTATTTCATGGTGTTCGACGTAATTATAAGCAATTATATAAATACCTATTTGTGGCGTTCACCATCCTGATTTTTTTTGCCACCTGTTATTTTGTGAAAAAGCAAATCGACGACAAAGAAAAAATTCACACTCAATTAAAATATGGACTCGAAAAATACAGCAATTTTCTTGATAAATATGAAAATATCATTAACAAACACTATAATTCTGAATTAAATTCTGGTAGAAAAATGTCTGGAACAATAATTGATATCGATTTAAAACCTCCAGAATCAGAAGAACATTCTATTATATTAGATGAAGAGGATACTGGTAGCTTATGTAGAGACGTTCAAAATATTACCTATTCTCTAAAAGGTGTCATTAGTCTGAAAGATTATATTGCATTGGAAGATTCATGTGTATATTTATGTACTAGCGATAGGGTTGGTTTAGGGAATTGGTTCGATTTAAATGCAAATAGAAAATTATATTTTAAGGATAAGAAATACTATAAATATTCTGAAATAAAGA
>DAOSDU010000029.1 GCA_035362715.1 Methanofastidiosum sp. | reverse complement strand
ATTTTAAATTGGCAAACTTTGCTTCTTCTGAAAGCATTAACGGGGACTCCCCTCCTCTAAATCCTATCACGGGATAGCCCTCCTCTTTTAGATTTGAATAGACGCCCGCTCCAACGCCGTTAGAGTCTATTATAAGCTTCTCAGGCGGATCATTGTCCAGCTTGTTCTTTGCCCAGTTATTGAGGGGCGATATCTCAAGCTTTGCCATGAAATCTATATCATAAATATTGAATATTCCCTGGCGAAGTGAGGCCTTGATGTAGACGCTGTAGTCATCTCCCATCTCGGCAACATCAAATCCGGCATATGTTGCACCTTTGCCTTTTCCTTCAGGATCAATAAGCGCCCTCTCTATCCAGGAGAGCGGTATCAAGGTGTTCTTATCTGCAGGCGGGAAGTTCCCCAGAACATGAATCTGAAAGAACGGGCTGTCAGTGCCATAATCCTCAGCCATCTGGGATATCCACTGCTTTGACACGCGTGGGCTAAGCCTGCCATCAAGATGGAACGTCTTCCAGTTTGAGCTTTTTGAATGGAAGATGTCGTAGAAGAATCCCTCTGGCCTTGTGGGATTACCTATTAAAAGTATCTTGGACGAGTTCACACCTTCTTGGGTCTGCGTCCCCTCGATGGCCTCGAATATCTCATCCGGCACCCCTGATGCCTCATCCACTATGAACATTAGATACGGCGCATGAAATCCGAGCATGTTCTCTTTTTTGTCTGAGGCTCTTCCAATCATTGCCCAGTCGTCACCATAGGTTCCATCAGGCCTTATCATTAAGACCTCAGCATCCCTCGGCGGAAGGTATAGAAATGGCCTTAAAATCGGGGCTTTGGAAATATTAGCCCTGATCTCCTTCCAGAGTATTCGCTGCACCTGCTGCCAAGTCGGCGCAGTCGTGACAACAATAGATTTCGGTCTTGTGGTAAAAAACCATAGCCCAAGCTTTGCAGCAGTCCAGGTCTTTCCGGGGCCGTTCCCGCTCCTTACAGCTATCCTGTCGTGCACTGCAACGGCCTCAAATATGGGCCTCTGCAGATCGTCCGGCCCCTCGCCAAAGCAGTCAACTGAAAATCTCACAGGATCATCTATCCAGGATGCGAGGAGTGATTTCATACCCATTTTAAGAATCAGGCCTCTCTTTCTCTAAGCTGGCCCTAATTTTAAGGCCAGAGTTTGATATTCTTGCAGCTGCTATCTCTGCATATTCCTTCTCGAGCTCTATGCCGATCCAACTTCTATTAAAAAGCTCGCATGCCATGGCCGTGGTGCCGCTTCCAAGGAACGGGTCCAAAACTGTCTCTTTTGGCCTAGACCCTAGAACAGTCAAATAAGACATGAGCTTTACCGGCTTCACAGTTGGATGGTAGTTGTGCCGCTCACTTTTGTTCCTCTTCTGAGGAATATCGACTGACTCCTCGTCATCGCACCATCTCTTTGGCCCTATGGATTCGCATCCTGATTCTTTTTCACTCTTTGAGGGCTTCTTCACAAAGAGGAATGGGAATCTGTCCGCTATGTCTTTAGGAAGTGAATCAACTCTTTCCTCAAACCACATGTCAAGGTCGAACATGTAGGAGTCCCCGCCGAATACTTTATCACAAGAAAGCAGATTTGATGGGAATCTAGAAAATCCGTCTTCATTGGGTATCGAGCAGTCTCTTAACCATGTAACTCCCTTGCCGTTTTTTAGGGCCTGGTCGGTATGGCTCTTTTCTGATAGCGGCTTCATGGCAACTATTACCACTTCAACGGCGGGCTTGGGCTGAAATCCTGCATAGCCTCCTGATAGCCTTTTTGCGTCATCAGATGCAGGAAGCGTGAAATCGATCTCCCGCCTGCCACAGGCATAGTGCTTCCCCCAGCATAGAGCGGATCTCTGCCTTCCCGGCATTTCAACTGGCTCTCTTTTAAGGCCACACCTTCTGTCAATCACTTTGGAAATGTCAAGAGCCTTAGGAAATCCGGAATGATAGGCCCAAAAAATAGGAGTGAATCTGATCTCAAATCCCGCCTCCTCTAAATTTAGGGCCATTCTTAGAAGGCAGTCAAGCCTTGGTGCGCTCATTATAAATGCAAATGATCCAGGTTTAAGGAGCCTATTGCACTCCTTCCAGATATCAACTTTTGGCACCGCCCTGTCCCAGTCCTTTCCCAAAAAAGAGTAGCCGTATGGAGGGTCTGTCAGGAGAAGATCAATCGATTCAGAAGGAAGCTCTTTCATGACATCAAGGCAGTCGCCCTGATAGATTTTCCCAAGATCAAACTCATAGAAGGGCTTCAATTTGGATTTTCCCTCTCCCTGTGGATCTCCTCAATAATGGCCGAGAGATTGATCGTTACTTCCTTCTCCTTCTCTCTCGATTTTGGCGTCAGCCTATACTCGGAAAGCCACTTCCTTATAGATTCGCTCGCCTGATTTATGTCAACATCTTCGCCGGATAATAGCCTTGGGAGCAGTATGCACTTCTGGCATACCAGGGCAAGAGATATCTGATCGGCTGCAATCTCGTCAATCTCAAAGCTCTCTATGATGTGCTTGTAAAGCTTTGAATAGAGCTTTCTTTCCTTCTCACCTAAGGACTCCTTGGATATCTTCAATAATCCTGTCATCTTCTAGCCGTGGTAGTCCGTCCCTTCCTGTTTCGGTATCTCAAAGGTATCGTATAAGACGCCCCCAAGGACCCCCGTCATGAATCCCTTGTCATAGTCAAAGACAAGCTGGATCTTCCTGTCTAGCCTTGTGAGTATCAATCTGCCCTCGGTGTCAACTGCGACATTGAAGTTGTCCCTATCTATTGAGGTGAGTATGCCGTCAGATAACGGAACTACAACAAGATTAAATCCGCCGGTGCACTTTTTTGGGCCAAGGGGGAGGTGATGCCTGACAGAGTAAATAAATCCTTCATCACCCTGGCTGTGAGAAACATCAAGCACGAGCCTGTTCTTGGCCCTATCTCTTAAGCCCGTATCGTTTCCTCCCAAGATTTGAAAAGCAGACGGGGCATGTGAAGTTGTGCTCTGCCGGATGCTTTATCGTGTTGCCGCATGTCCTGCAGTAAAGCGGCCCGGTATCGCAGTCCGGGCATTTGAGCTCCAATCCGCATTTAGCGCACCTATGAATCTTTTCTTTCCGCTCGATAGCTACCGCATCCTTTGCTGCAAAGCCTAACGTAATGGAAGTGGACTTTTCTCCCCTCAAAATAAACGCTTGTTGCAGGCTCGCCGTTTGTCAGCGTGCACTTGATAGTCGGGAGGATCTCGCCCCTTGATCTGCATGTGGGGCAGAGGTGCTCAGGGATTAGAAATGTCCCGCAGTGGGGGCATCTCTTCTTATCCTTTGTATAGCCGGTCGACCTGCAGCTGGGGCATTTCATCAGGCATCAGACCTTGTTACAACTGCTCCCGCAATCTGGATGTACCGTCTTTTGAGCCTTGCATGTGGGCCTATGGTAAATGCTCCTGACGGGGCCTTTTTGCAGGGCATCGTAGTCCTCCCTTGTCCCACCCAGGAATCCGGTGTCTAAGTAGATGTAGTTTGCAACATTCAGCAAATGCTTTGTAAGCCCGTCCTCGCCTAGCTCTCCCAAGGCCTGCCAGAGGTACTCCTGGTCCACCAAAAGGCCGTAGTCGGTGTATTTGCGGAGATTGATCCTAGCCCAATCCGGCAGCTTGAAAAGAATTTCCCTGTTGTCGTCAAAGAACTGGGATAACAGGTTCTTTCTCTTGATCAGATCTTCTCTTGCCTTGTTTGCAGCGTCCATCGTGTCTTTGGATCGTGATGCAACGACATACATCGCCCGCTTGTATTTGACCCAATCAAGCTCATTTGCTTCAAGCACATCCCTGCTGCCGTATTTCTTCAGGAGCTTCTCCATCAATGTCCTCGCATCTTCTAGATCTTTGTCAGTTGTACCGGGGATGTAGTTTGACTCGAACTCCTGGCCTACCGTATCGTTGGCTTTCGCCAATTCAATATCTATGGGCATGGGATTTCCTCCAATACGTTTGGCGTGCCAGTGTGAGGGGCAGCCCATCTTTTCATCCTTCCGATCTCAATCCAGTCGCCTTCTGTTATGAAGACTGAACTCCCTTCAGAATCTGTGATGGTGCAGCTTTCTACCTCTTCGCCGTTGTGGATTGAAGTCGTGCTAAAAAATGTCCTCAAGCTTCCCCCTTCTTTGCGGCGAAGCTCCATTGAAATAGGGCCCTGCCCTTTTCCCAGATGGCCCGGAACTCCTTCTCGGTCACGGCGTCGTCATAGAGCGCCTCATCGACCACATTAAAAAACTCGGCGAGCTCGTGGATCTTTGTCTTCACAAGCTCCCACCCTGCAAAGGCCCCTATACCAAGCGATACGAGGTATGGGAGGATCTTCGCAAGGACCTCAAAAACCTGTATTTCGGACATCTAAAGTCCTCGATGTCCAATATTATACATTGGTGTTTAAAAAGATTGTCCTTTGGATTTTATAAAATGGTATAAAAAATATTAAGATTTATTTTTTATATAGAAATAAATAATAGTTCCTAAAGATAGCAATACAATATATGAGATTGGAGAAAGCCCAACGTTTTTTGGAGTAGAAGTGCTATTGAGAGTTTTTGTATCAAATAAATATAACTTATATCCCCCGGCGACCAAATATTCTCCATTTTTAGATAAACATGATCTATATAACTGTAAAGAGTCTATTGTATTTTTTATTTCTCCAGTTCTTGCATCTAGAATAATTAATTCGCCATAAAGATAGAACAAGTAGATATATCTTCCATCATTCGTGATTTTTATATCCGATAAAATGCCAGATTCAATGTCTGATTTCCACAAAACTTCGGCACTTTGATTTAATAATGTAAGCGAGGACATATCTTTATTATTAAGCATATAAGGGTGTTCTACAATTACATACTTACCGTCAGATGTCATTGAATAGGAGTTAATAGAATACTCATCTGGAGAATATTTAATTGAATTCCCTTTTCTGTCAAAATAATATACTCCGTTAAATTCTCTAGCAACAATTAAGTTTCTATCATCTGAAAATTTAACTTCATCTACTCCTAACTCAGTTTCCCGTTCCCAAAGCTTTTTGCCATTTTTATCGAATAGTTCTAGCTTAGAGGATATAAGTTCCATTTCTTCATCATCATATTCACTCGATTCAATAGCAATTAAATCTAAGTTGTCGGAGGCCCAAAAATAATTTCTATCGTTTGAGTATATTCGGACTAATTTCTTCTCAATATTATACATTGCGATATTATTTGGGGTGGCAATTAGAACATTACCGAAAGAATCGACATAAGGATTTCTTGCACCATCATAGGTCCAAAGAGGTGTGCCAGATACATTAAAAACATAAACTTTTTCTCCGCATTTCTCAAAATCTGTGAAACAAGACTGGCTCACAGTTTCTACTACTATGTATTCCCCTTTGCCACTCATTCGAATATTCTCTATCTCATACTGAGTTTTAAATTCCCATAGCTCTTTTCCTTTGCTGTCAAGCATTACTATTTTGCTTTGCTTGTCTAACAAAAGTCTCCCTTTTTCATCCATTAGGACATTCCTCTTGTCATCAAGAATAGCATTCTCCCTATAAAGTCCGACTGCGATATAACTAGAATCGTCGCTCATGGCGATAGAATATACGCCCCATTCCCTATTCGACGAATCATATTTTGGGATATTCTTGCTGGGATCGTAGACCCAAAGCTCTTGGGCATAGATTGTAGATATTGGTGTGATTAATAGGATGAATAATAAAATAAATCCCAATAAAAAATTAAACGACTTCATTCAATCAAAAATTAATTGTTTCCCCCATTTATAAGAATATGGAAAAAAATACGGAAAATATGGAAAATTATTTCTTTTCCATTTTAATACTTGGCCCTAAAAATAATATCTATAAATTCCCACAAATTTATAAGTTATATGATGTATTTTTTAATATGTCTTTTAGAAGTACTATTGGAATCATTATTGCCTTATC
>DAOSDU010000028.1 GCA_035362715.1 Methanofastidiosum sp. | reverse complement strand
GTGATCATTGTAAAAGACTAGTGCTTAAAATAAATATGTCCCACAGCCGAAAAAAATAGGGAAAATAGGGAAAAGAATATGGAAATAGGGAAAATTATAGAAGTTTCTTCCCTTTTTCTGTTACCTCTAATCTCTTGTTTCTCCCTTTTCTGCGCACGATGATGTATCTATTGGATTCAAGATATCTAACATTTTTTCTAACAGTTGGCCTTGTAATAACTAAGTCCTTTCCAAGACTAGAATAGGTGGGATTTATTCCAAGTTTATTCTGATTCAAGATGTATTTGATTATCTCAATCATTTTGTTATTCAATATGTCTGCATTTTTTGTAATAATTGGTTTTGTTTCTTTTTCAATGAGTTTTAGCAGTTTAGGCTCAACTGAGTCTTTGTCAATTGAAAGGATAATGATGTTATTCCCAAAATAGGCTATTTCCCTAAGTTCTGTGATAAAATTATAGGTATCGATGAATCCGTTCTTGATAATGAGATAATCTATGCCGTCTAGTAAAATGACGCTGTTGCTCTTAATATCTTCAAAAAACTCTCTAAGATTTTTCAAATTATGGGGGGCTGTATTTTTTCCTTTTCTTGATGAAAGCCAAAAATAATCAAATTCGATATCTTCAATCTCAAAATTTTCTATTTCACTTCGCGATATTATAGTCCCTTTATATCCTATATCTATAAGCTCTCTAAAAGCTTCAAATGGAAATAAGTTAGAAGGCCCTTTTGAGAAATATAGATTTCCGTCATTTAACTCATATTTTAATATCTGTTTCTTTAGCTCATCTTCTTTTCTCTTCTGTTCAGTTATATCCCTGAAAGTGCATATTATTGATTTTTCTCCCATGATATCAAGAATTGTTAAGTTGATTTCAGCTGGAAAGACTTGGCCAGTCTTCTTAATAAAATTTGTTTCCATAAATAAGCTTGAACTTTCAAGCCCCCGAGCCAATAAATGCTGTAACTTCTTTGTTTCATCGGGCGCAATTAATTCGTAGAGATTTATCCCGATCATTTTCTCTTTTGGAAAGTGAAAGAGCCCCACACTTGAAGTGTTTGTATCCCTGATGAAGAGATTCTGGTCCAAGATAAATATCGGCTCATAGGCTTTTTCAAAAAGTGTCTTAAACTTAAATTCAGAGGACTTAATTTCTTCTTGAAGCTTTCTCTGCTCGGTAATATCGTTTCCCACTGCAAGAATGGCAGTTAGATTTCCATCTTTATCCCTTATTGGCCTATTAGCCCAGTAAACCCAGACCCTTTCTCCATTCTTTTTTGTATTTTCATTGATGTGAACTTTGTATTGTTTCTCATTTTGATGTATGTCAGAGGCTAGAGTCCTAAGGTCACGACCTGTTGACTCAAACTCTGGTGTTATTGTTTCATAAACATTTTTACCTATTACCTCATCCTTTGCAAACCCAAAAAAAGATAAACCGTATTCGTTCATCGAAAGAATCACACCATCTCTATCGAATTTGAAGATAATGCTGTTTGCAGACTCAACTATCTGCCTGTACTTATTTTCACTCTCTTTCATTGCTTCCTCAGATCTGATCCTAGCAATTGTTCCTCCCATCTCTTGAGACAATGTAACAAGGATTTTTTTAGAAAGTTCTGAGATATCATCTTTTTCATGGCTTCCAATGTTGAGGCTTCCCATGGGTTTGCCCATATGGGAGAAAGGGATTATTGCGAAAAATTTTAATTTTTCCTTGTTTCGTAACATATCAAGCATTTCAATTGATATCCCATTTGTAGATTCATTGCCCTTGACAAATAGCGGGCCTTTTACAAATTTAGATTTATCGCTCACCTTTTTGAAATAATCAAGAGTTTTGCTAGATATGCCCCTAATGCATTCAAGATTAAATTCTGATGTTTTTCCATCAATTATGTATATCCCGCCACAGTCTACCTCCCCAATTTGAAGTGCAGTATTCAATACATCTTCAAGGGCTAGACTCATTGTATTTGTCTGGCACAGTTTTGAAGCAAGTTCTGTCTGAAGATTCAATATCGTCTCGGCCTTCTTCAAATCAGAAATATTCCTTACTATGTGGATAACGCCCTTTAATTTATCATCTTTATAGATAGGTGATGAGCTCACCCTTGCCGGAATCCTCTCTCCATTTTTTTTCAAGTATTCCATTTCATATGTGAAAACATCTCTATTGCCTTTCATCCTCTTGATCTGAAGTTCTTGCATTAATGCGTAATACTCTGGGGGAATATTTTGAATTACATTCATGCTCAAAAGCTCTTCTTCAGAATATCCACTCTCACTAGCACTTGCTTTGTTGACATAGGTGATCTTGCCTTCTGGATTATGGATAAAAACCATATCCTGGGCCGCCTCAATTATAGAACTATAATAGTCACTCTGCGTATTAAAGTCTGCATCTGTTGTTTTTTGAATTGACTCTGATATTTGCTCTGGTGCATCTTTAGCAGATTTCATGAACATCCACACTTTTGAATTTTAGAACTATTGTTGTGCCTTTTGGCTTATTGTCGCTGACACTTATATCGCCGCCATGCTTTTTAATTATCTTCCTAGCGATATAAAGTCCGAGGCCTGAACCTTTACTTGGCCCGTAGCCAAATCCTTCATCAAATAACTTATTTTTAATTTCATCAGGGATACCTATGCCGTTGTCTGTAAAGGATACCTCGCAGTAGTTTCCCTCTCTTTTTAGGGATACATCTATCCGGTCGGCCTTCCCGTGAACTTTTGCATTTCGGATAATATTGTCAAATACGATCATTATTGATTCATCGACAAGAATCCTGCAATTGCCTAAGAAATTTATTTTAATTTCAGGATAATGTTCTGTAAGCTCTGCTAGTTTGCTTTTAACATCAAATAGTTTAGCATCAGTTGAACCCTCTCTTCCGTTAAAGGCTTTTTCAAACTCCGTTGTATTCTCTATCAGCTCAACACTTTTTGATATTGCTTTCATCACCCGCTCTTTGATATCCACATCTTCTGTAGCTATGAGATCGCAAAAGTTCAATGCAACTGTCAAATCATTTAGTATGTCATGCCTCAATATTTTATTCATTATCTCAAGAGTCTCGTTTAACTCAGTTAGTTTTTCTTCTGTTGCCTTACGCCCTGTTATGTCAATTCCAAGCTCTAATACCAATCTATTTCCATCTATATCAACAAAAGGATAGGTGTGGATTTCGGCCGTCTTGCCATCTCTTTGAGTTTTTTCATAGACTATTGGTTTATTACTTTCAAATACCCTTTGTACTGGGCAATCCCCACAAGGCTTATCAGCGTCATAAAAAACTTTGTAACATTTTTTTGATTCAATTTTTTTGAATCTGTCCCTTAAAAATTTGTTTGCAAAAACAATATTGCGGTTAGTATCATAGAGACAGACGTAAACTGGCACCTGCTCTAAAACAGAAAAAAGCTGTTTGTTTTCTATTTCTAACTTTCGCCTGAGATCGCTCTCAAGTTGTATGTCTTTAATTGTCCCGGTATGCCCTAATATCGTTCCCTCGCTATCCTTGAAAACTGTCATTTCAAGTTTGCAGTCGACTTGCTTGCCATTCTTTCGCTTCATGGTGACATTAAAATTCTGAATTGACCCCTTGCCATACAACTCCTTTAGTAAGAGATTTCTGTCAGCTGGGTTAATGTAAATTTCTGTGGCTTCCATTCCTAAAAGTTCATTTTTCTGATACCCCAGTATCCGCGATGCGTCCTCATTAGCATAGACAATTACCCCATCCTTGTTTACAGAAATATTGGGAAGCGCATATGCGTGATTAATAAATATATCTGGGAGAAAAGTATTGTATTTTTTATTGCTCTTGATCTTTTGACCAGTACTATCATCTATTACCATGGAAGACCTTCTGAGATGGATCAGTTATTTACATAGAGTCAATGAATAATCTTTTTCCCTATATATAAATATATGGAAAAAAATAGGGAAAATATGGAAAGCCTAACTTTTCATATTAATTTCCCAATTTAAATATTTTTACATTGCACTACTAAGTAATATTTAAAAGGGGTAATCTTAGTTTCTATTAAGAGAAGATGACAAAAGAAACAGTAGAGATCGGCGGGAAAGAGGTCATATTGATAGGAACAGTCCACATATCAAAGGAAAGTGTGGATGAAGTAAGGGAAATCATAGAAAAAGAAAAGCCCGATGTTGTGGGTGTTGAGCTCTGTGAAGGCAGGTTTCAAGCACTAAAAAACGTCAAAAAATGGGAAGATACCAATATTTTAGATATCATAAAGCAGGGAAAGATATTCCTTTTCTTAATCAATCTATTGTTATCCAATTACCAGAAAAGGCTCGGCGATAAGTTTGGCGTCAAACCGGGCTCTGAGTTTATTGAGGCAATAAACGTTGCAGAAAAAGAGGACATAAAAATTGCCCTAATTGATAGAGACATCCAGACCACGTTGAAGCGGGCCTGGAACAAGATGAAGCTCAAAGAAAAGTTAAAGCTTATGTTTGGGGTCTTTCTAGGATTCTTTGAAGAAGAGGAAGAAGAGGACATTATCGAAAAGCTTCAGGATAAGGACATAGTAAATGAGCTATTAAATGAGCTATCCAAGGAGATACCGTCGGTCAAAGAAACATTAATTGATGAGAGGGACAGATACATCGCTCTAAAGATACTGCAAAGCGATGCCAAGAAGTTTGTGGCTGTTATCGGCAGAGGCCACATGGATGGGGTAATAAGATCATTGAAAGAGCTAAACAAAAAGGGCTTGAAAAAAGATATCAAAGAGCTTGAAGTAATCCCCCAAAAGAAGAGCTATCTAAAATACATAGGGTACCTAATTCCTATAATTTTCTTTGGGATTGTCATATACGGATTTTTTACTAAAGGTATTGAATTTACATTAAAGGTATTTTTCGTCTGGATTATGGTAAACGGCACGCTGTCTGCTCTTGGTGCAGCCCTTGCCTTGGCGCACCCCATCTCTATACTAGTAGCGTTTGTGGCGGCCCCTATCACGTCGTTGAATCCAACAATAGCCGCCGGCTGGTTTGCAGGGCTCGCAGAGATAAAATTCCGAAAACCTAAAATAAGGGATTTTGAAGGATTAAATAGTATTAACGGGTTTACTGACCTTTGGAAAAATGGCGTCACAAGGATCATTCTTGTTGTGGCATTTTCCAATATAGGAAGCACTATTGGGACGATATATGCGCTCCCTTACATAATTTCCCTTTTATGAGGTGATTGAAGTGAAAAAGTTACTATTGGCGATATTTGTTATATCTGGATTACTGCTCCAGGGTGTATATGCAGAAGAAGAGTATATCAATAAATTATGGACGCACAACATGGGTGGAAACGTGTGGGAGGTCCTGCACGGCGATTTTACTGGCGATGGCGTCCCTGAAGTAGTTGTAGCCTCCGGGTGCTGCGGGAATCCTGGATATGTGACTGTTTTTGATACAGAAGGTGTGATAGTCTGGCAGGCTAAGATGCCATATGAGGTAAGGACCCTTGATATAGGGGATATTGATGGGGACGGAAAGCTTGATGCGGTCTGCGCCTCTACCGATACAAAGATTTACTTCATCTCAAACAGTGGGGAAATAGTTAAGGTGTTCCCTGATTCCGGCGATGTCTTAAAGATAAAAATAGCAGATATTGACGGAGACGGGAAAAATGAGGTCATCACCGGCTCTACTTACATCAGGGTTTTCAAAGACATGGAAGAGGTGGCAAATTACAGCACATCAAACAGGGTAATGGACATAAATGTCAATGACATAAACGGTGACAAAAAATTAGAGATAATCACAGGCGGCCTTGGGAACTATGTCTATGTTTTTGATAGCGGCCTAAATCTTTTGTGGAAGAATCAGAGTAACTCTGTTATTTGGGGGACAATCCCGTTTAACTATCTTGGGAATCCATCAATACTTGTTCTGACAAGGGGTTACTATGTCCTGGACAAGGACGGGAACAAAGTATTCCAGAAGAACATGGATGAGTATTTCATTTCAGGCCATGACACAGGTAGCATGATTTTATTGGCCGATGGGAAAGGGAATCTCAACAGCTACGATTATTCTCTAAATGATCTATGGAACTACAAGGTTGAAAAGGAAGTAAAGGACATCTATTCCTATAAAGAGGGAAATGAGATGATAATACTTCTTGGCTCAATGGATGAGAACTTCTACATGATAAAA
>DAOSDU010000027.1 GCA_035362715.1 Methanofastidiosum sp. | reverse complement strand
TAATCATTGTACTGAAAAGTAACTGTGTCCCCTATATCAAAGCCGAAAGTATCTACGCATTGAGTAGATACAATAATATTGTTCTTTCCTATATCTTCTTTCCCGAGGAGTCTTCCTTTAATTGTTCTAAAAGTAACTGGACTAATAGGATTGAATTCAAGATTCCTACCCCCCAAATTTACATTTAAACAATTCTCCTCTGCTGTTTTACGTTTCTCTTCAGTGAAATCACTAATATATCGAGATATAGATTTACCATTGATTTCTTTGATATCTAATGAAAACCCAGAAAATTCGCCTGTCGTTTTATATACAGTTTTAACCTCTTCCATCAAAAGAAGTCGTTCTTCCATGATGGAAATTTTGGAATCAGGTATACCATTTATTTGGATATCATAATCAGCAAATGATGTGAATGCATCAGCTACAAAATCTTTTAGACCTTCGCCAGTTGTAAGAACTCCACCCACACTACCCAAGCCTATCGATATTGCTAGAAGAGCTGTTGCGACCGTCCAATGATTTCTTTCAATGCTTCTAAGTCCCAACTTTAATGAGACTAGATTAAATGTAGGGAATCTAGAAGCGAATTTAATAACATACCTAGAAACGATTGTGAAAATAAACATTAATAGTATTAATCCATAAACTGCCAAAACTAAAAGTATTGAACGCAAATTTAAGTATAGTATTCCGCCAAAAACTAAAAAAGAAATAAATACTATTTTAGCGAATCCCCAATCCCTATAAAATGGCTTTTCGCCTTCCATATCTTTAAGTACAATTATTGGTCTAATCTGGCTTCCGATATAAGCGGGAACTATTTGAAACGTCAATACTGAGAACACCCCAACAAGGAATCCATATACTAAGATAAATGGGTCTATGACTAAACGTAAAACTGTATTGAATAAACCTCCAGCTATTAAAACTAGTTGAGTTGATATTAAAACTCCCAATACAACACCTAATAAACTACCACTAATCCCTAAAAATAGTGCCTCAAAAAGAAAGAAATTAATAACTTGGGAGCTTTTTATCCCAACTGCTTTCATGGTACCTATTTCTTTTTTTCTTTCTTTCATTGATATGAACATTGTTGTAATAATACCAATTGCCCCTACTAGAAGAGCTATGATACCAGCAAGACCGAAGAATTGCAAAACAGGTTTTAATGTTTGAATTGTTGCTTCATTCTGATCGATATAATTTGTTACATTAATTTTGTATTTATTTCGATCGACTAATTGAGTTTTAATTGATCTCTCGGCATCGAACATAAGAGAATCATTTTCTGTTTTAATAAAGATACTAGATGCATCTTTTTCTTCCAGTTTAAGGAGCTCCATCATTGTCTCGTGTTTTACTATACCCAAGCCAAAAATATCGGCAACTCCCCCTCCTTCTTTTACTATACCAACAACTTTAAATTCAGTTCTTCCATTATCTGAAAGAACTGGGAGGGTATCCCCAACTTTTAATTTAAGATTTTGAGCCAATATATCATTGACTGCTATATCATAAGGTTCTTTAATTAATGTATTAAATTTTGCACCTTTAGGTTCTAATACTGGAATCTCATCGTAAAGGGGATATTCTCCAAGCTCTATTCCCCTAAGGCCCAAAAAAGTCTGGGTCACTCCTTCCCTTTGTATGTCTGTACCTCTGACAGTATCTATTATATAGGTATAATCTTGAATTGTTCCGGTATCCTTCAAGAATTGCACAAATTCTTCTGTTTCTTTGAAATCAAATTCTCCTGTCCTAAATCCAATAGCTTCCATATCTAATCTCAAATCTCCTCCAAAGTAGTATTTGACACTGCTTTGAAGAGTATAGTCGACAGAATTTCCCATAAGACTGATTGCCACTATTGATGCTATGCTTATTGCAATCGCAAGTAAAGAAAAGAGAGTCCTTTGTTTTCTTCTTAAAAGGGAGGTTATAGCGTATTTTGAATATATGCTAATTTTTGAGTTTTCCAACATTTTTCTCCCTTTCCAGCCTACCATCTCTTATATAAATAATACGATCTGCAATTTTAGCTACTTCGTCAGAATGTGTAACTAAAAAAATTGTAGACCCGAAATCATCCCTAAGTCTTTGGAATAGATTTAATATTTTTAGTTCTGTCTTAGAATCCAAGTTACCTGTAGGTTCATCACCAAAAAGAATTTTAGGATTATTTATTAATGCCCTAGCGATAGCTACTCTTTGCTGCTCGCCACCACTCATCTCAGTAGGTTTATTATTTCTTCTGTGACTTAATCCTACTATCTCAAGAAGTTCTTCAGGATCTTTATTCTTTCCCTTAACAAAATAAGAAGGTAACATTACATTTTCAATTGCAGTAAGGGTTGAAACAAGATTATAAGCTTGGAAGACAAATCCAATTTTTTTACCTCTAATCTCTGCAAGTTTGCTCTCAGGAAGTCTAGTTATATCAATTCCATCAATTAGTATCTTGCCTGAAGTAGGTAAGTCTAAACCTCCGAGTATTCCCAAAAGTGTACTCTTGCCAGATCCCGAAGGCCCCATTAAAGCGACTATTTCACCTTTTTCTACAGCAAGGTCTATTCCACGCAAAATAGGAATCTGTACCTTCCCAAGAGTGTAGCACTTGAATAGGGCCCTTGCGTCAATTAATGGTGGTTCCATTTTTCTTTAACCTCTAAAGATTTTGAATTAATTGCTAAGAGGACTCTTTAGAAGACCCTTCTTTTTTTGATTTTCGTTTTTTTCTGTAAAGATAAATTCCACCAACAATTACCGCCAACAATACTATTGGAACTATCAAACTAGTAGCAATTTGAACTCCAGTGGCTTGAGGTACAGCATTAACAGAAACAAAGAATTCTTTTTCATCAGAGTGCGCTCCTTGATCGTCATTATATGTAATAGTGAGTTTACATTTAACTTCTCCACTATTAGTTCCAGAATTTAGAGCAAATACTCCATTGGCGTAATCATCTTTTAGAATCTTACCAAGATATGCTTCGCTGTCTCCAGTAAAAGGGGATTCTATTTTGACTTTAACATTGTCTGCATTAGTTGATCCAATATTTTCTATTTTTAAAGTTAATACAAAAGGTTGATTCTGCATAATTCTTGTGGGATCGGTTGTCTTTCTGCCAAGTTCTAATTGAGGTGTTCCAGTTATTTTTAATCCGAGAACTTCATTTTGTGTGTGTGTAACTCCAAGATTATCTTGGAAAGACAGTACTAAGGTCATTATATGATTCTTTGGAGTAACATTTTTCCCTATTGATAAATCATAAGATGCAACTATGTACTCCCCTGTTCTAACATCTTGAAATGTCTTAGTCAAGGAAGATGAAACAGGAACTATTTCAGGGTCTTGTGTATCCAAAGAAACTTTTAACCATTGTAGCCTATTTCCGCCAACATTTTTCAATCTGAGATTAACATTAAAAACCATTCCTGGGTCTACAGTTTTGCCTTTAACTCCGTTAACGGTAAAATCGTCTACACTAACAAGTGTATCGCCGATAACTTTAATCTCTATCTCTTCGCGGTAATTCCCTCTGTTCGTTTCAATAATTATTGGTATTTTATAATTTCCATATGCGGCACCACTGTCAACATCAATTACAAAAAACGCACCTTTTGGAATTGTTGTAAGATTTCCAATTACAAATTGGTCAGATTCTTTATTTGAGGCCGAAAAGGGAGGGGAAAGATCTAAATAAACTTTTACAGTTTGAAATTCCAATGAAGTCTCATTGTTAACAGTAATAGTAACTAAATTATTTTCTGTACCTGCACTAAGAGATGATCCTTGTATTACGATAATATCGAAATTTTTATCTGCTGCAGAAACAGACGTCCCAAATGCTAACAATAACATTCCAATTGTTAAATAAGTTATTAATTTCATAATATCACGTTCCTATGCTTGAAACACATATCTTGAGATTTTTATAATTAATCTTTTTATATGTTTTTCGACTACTTATAATTAAGGTTAAAACTTTAATATTTTTTACAATTTGAAGAATATAAACGCCCATATTTTAAACTAATTAAGCATTTAAATAGACAAAATAATTAATTTAAGAATTAAAGGAGGATTAATAAGGTGAAAATATGGATGAATTAATTTTTCCTGAGCCTTACAAACATGAACATGAAAAGATATGCGATGTTAATGAATTATATAATGAAAAACAAACATTTGGCGAAAAGGCATCTGATTGGGTTACTTCTAAGATTGGGTCTTGGTTATTCATATTTGTACAATCTGTAATTTTACTAGTATGGGTTTCTTTGAATATATCTGCATGGATTAATCAGTGGGATCCCTATCCATTTATATTCTTAAATCTAGTTGTTTCGCTAATGGCATCTTATACGGCGCCTGTAATAATGATGAGCCAGAATAGGCAAGATGCAAAAATTAGATTGGAGGCCCACACAGATTATTTGATAAATTTAAAAGCAGAAGAGGAAATTAGGGTAATATTGGATAATCTAAATGCACAAAACAATGCTATTCAAGTAATTTACCAAAAATTATCTTCTCTTGAAGATTCATTTAAAAACACTGAATAAATCTATTTTGATGTGATGAGTTGAAATATAAAAAATTTAAATCATTAGGCTTAATTTATATATTGACTTTCTTCCTATTTGGGGGGCTAAGTAATTTAATTCCCGAAAGCTTTATAGAGTGGGGCTATTTGGGCATATTTATTTCTGGCATATTGTATGTATTTTCTTTTACCGCCCCTATTGCGACTGCATTAATCCTAATTTTTTCTAGTAATAAAAATATTATTCTGCTAGGTTTGATTGCAGGCGTTGGTTCTTTAGTGGGCGATATGATAATATTCCATTTTATTAGGATATCATTTGCTGATGAAATAGAAGAATTTTCAAATCACAAATTATCCCTTTTTACTTTAAAGAAAATTCCTCGTAGATATCAAAAATATTTAGCATACATTGTAGGTGCCTTTTTTATAGCAACACCACTGCCCGATGAAATTGGAGTCACAATCCTTGCTTCGTCTAAGGAGGTAAAACTGAAACATTTTGGGATTGTTTCGTATGTACTAAATACAGGCGGCATTTTTTTGATAGTTTTATTACGAAATGTTTTATGAGTAAATATTAAAAACTGGCCGCAATTATACAAATACTAAACCTTAACTTTAAAAGGTCTTTATTTGTTTATAGTAAACATGCCAAAACACCTTGTCGTAATAGGTGCTGGAGCTGCTGGGCTACCCGTTGCATCGCAAGTTAGACGAAAAAATAAAGAAATAGAAATAACTGTCATTACTGATCGTGAATATTTTGCTTACAGTCCCTGTGGCATACCGTTTGTAATTTCTGGAATGATAAATTCATTTGAGACTCTTATTCTTAGGGACATAAAGTACTATGAAGAAATGAATATTAAAATCTTAAATAAAACTACAGTAAATAAAATAGATTTGGATGACCGTGAGGTCTTTTTTGGCGATGAGAAAATAAAATATGATATATTGGTTATAGCTAGTGGTGCAAAACCAATAATACCACCAGTACCAGGAATAGATCTTGATGGCGTATATTTTTTAAATTCATTAGAGGATGCCTTGAAAATTTCAAATTCATTGAAAAATACAAAATCTCCAACTATTATAGGTGCCGGTGCAATTGGCCTTGAGATGGCCCACGCCTTTCTAAAAAAAGGCCTTAAATCAAGAATTATTGAAATGAAAGATCGGGTTCTCCCAAACATGCTAGATAAAGACATGAGCAATATTGTGGAAGACTATTTATCTCCTTTAAATATGAAAATCCACACATCTACAACCGCTTCTTCTATTTTGGGCGAGAAAAAAGTAAACCATGTGAAGGCCAATGGAAATGAGTTCGAAACAGATTTAGTTCTCGTGTCTGTAGGGGTCAGACCAAATGTTGAATTAGCAAAGAACGCAAGCATTGAAACTGGTAGCACGGGCGGGATAGTTACTGATGCTTCGCTAAGGGTAAAAAGAAAAGGTAAATTTGTTAAGAATGTGTATGCTTGTGGCAATTGTGTTGAAGTTACAGATATTATTACCCATAAATCTACAATTAGTGCATTGGGGTCGACAGCAATCCGTCAAGGTGTCGTAGTGGCAGATAATATACTAGGTAAAAACTCTATTTTTGGACCAATATCAAGCCCGAGTATTGCAGTTATTGGTGAATTAGAAGTTGGTACAGTAGGAGTTACAAAAGAAAAAGCACTTGAATACGGAATTATTCCAATAGAAGGTAATGCTAAAGGGTTAACAAGGGCCAAGTATTACCCAAGGGGAGAAGATATCTATGTTAAGATTCTATCAGACAGCGATTACAGGGTCATTGGCGCACAAGTTATTTCAAAAGAAGGAGTTAAAGGGAGAATTGATGCTATGTCCCTTTTAATAGGTAGAAAAACAACTGTACATCAAGTTGCAACTTCTGAAACTTCCTATGCTCCACCAATCTCAAGTGCTTTAGATCCACTAACAATGGCTGCAAGAAAAATAATCGGTTCTGATTGAATATATCACACAGAAACTTATGTATTTTAAAAATAATTAATTATTAAATAAATTTTATATTTGATTTAAGGAATTCTTAAATATAGATTCAAGATACAAAAATATATGGGGAAAAGATTTTCTATTATTCTTTTTTTATTAGTGGGTATTTTATTTTTTTCATTGATGTTTATGTCTGAAACACAAAAATTAAACGTACAATTGAAATCAAATTATGAGCTAGAAGGTAAAATAACAGAATCTTATACAATCCTTCAAGAAACTAACTCTTCTTTAATTGAAAAAAGATTGGAACTTGATGAAAAAATTCAATATAAAAATAATCTAA
>DAOSDU010000026.1 GCA_035362715.1 Methanofastidiosum sp. | reverse complement strand
TAGAGAATTTGTTGAAAGTTATTCTAAACAGTCACTTTTATCCTTGTTTCCAAAAAAGATAATAGATGAGGGTAAAAATCCTATTAAACATTATAATCCCGATGAACAGAAATACTATGAACTCAAAGCATATGGACATATACTATATATGCACACTACAATTTTACTAAAAGAAATAATTACTAAGGCCTTTCTAAGCAATAAACTTAATGGTAAAATATTATTAGAACTCCTATCCTCTAAATCCATATATGGAAAGAATTTTCCCACTAACGTATATCTCGAAGAAGAACTAAGTTATAATTGGATTTCGTTAATTGCACCTAGTATTCACGAATATTTTAATAAGCTAAATACATATTTATTAAATCCTTCATATTATCCAAATTTAATACCAAACATAGATTCATTGGTGTTAAAATTTGAAGGCGTATTTAGAGAAATATGTGAATTTAATAATATTGATACCATTAATATTAGACATCAAAATGAAGGGCATAATATCATAACAAAAAAAGACCTTAATACTTTACTTTATGAGAAAAATATCGAAAAAATAATAGACGAAGAAGATCTTATCTTTTTTAGGTATATTTTTGCAGAAGATTATGGCCTTAATTTGAGGAATAAAATAGCCCACTCAGAGTTTATCGCACAACAATATACTATTGAGGTCATGAATTTTATCCTTTTGGCAATTCTACGTCTTGGCAAACATAATGTAGTTATTAAAACTGAGGAATTATAGGGGAATATTTGATTTAATATAAAAAATAAAATTAATTATTGTTTAGAATTTTTTTAGCCGAAACTATTATCGTCATTGCCATGGCCTTAATGTAAGGATCTCCTATGATGCACATCTCTTCCAAGAACTCCTTGTTTTCCAAATAAAATCTTACAGCCCTCATCTTTGATTCAGGTATATTTTTCTCCATAGCCCCACCTCTAAGCATTCACTCCCTTCAGGAAGTTTTCCCTCTTTTTTTTCTCGTCCACCTTGAAGCGGTAGACATCTTTTACGATCTGTAGGTAATCCTCTAATCCTTTCATGATCATCTTTGCCTTATCCGATGATCCTTCATTGCCAAAACACAAAAGCAAAAATCTGTACCCTTCGGTGTAATTAATGGCATGCTCAATTGATATGATCATCTCTGAAATATCAATAATGCCAAAGCCGTAGAGCTCCTCTCTTGATAGCATTGGGAGATTTTCCATCTGCCTTTTTTCCATAACATCAATACTTTTTGCCAATATTTTTCCTCCATACTTATTACTTATTACTTACTACTTACTTACTACTATACTACATACTACACTACACTACACTACACCCCATTCAATGGAGATCTTTTCTTTCAATTCTCCAGTGGAAATGCCAAGGCCATTAGAAAAGTTGTTTAGGAGGCGCTCATCACTTAAGACGCTGTTAATTCCAGATTCAAAAATCTTCTTTTTTAGAAGAGGTTTTATCTTCCCTTCCCAGATTTCATTGCGCTCTTTTTCGCTTAATTGCCTTTCAACAAGCTTATTTGTATTTTTAATGCCCTTATCAATCTGTATTTTCGTTTCTTTGAGATTAATCTTAGTCAATTCATCAATTTTAGCCTTTAACCTCGTAGCTTCCAAAATAGCGCTTTCATACTGGCTTTCCAGTAATTCAAGCTCTGATTTGTTCCTTTCCGCATATTGAGTTAGGGCCTCAGTTATTGTCTCTGTAAATCCCTTAGTTGATACGGTGCAGCATCTGTTCAGAAGATCCTCAGGAAGCCATGCCTGGATCAGCCTCTTCCCATACCTCAACTGGCTTTTCCCCATACTACCCCCTCTGAAAAATGGATTTTCCTGTAAGTAAAACTGGCCCTAAAATTGGCACTTTGTAAGTAACCTGTAAGTAAAATAGGCCTAAAAAAGGGGGTTTTGTAATGATGGCTGTAAGTAAAACTGGCTCTAAAAATGGCACTTTGTAAGTAACCTGTAAGTAAAATAGGGCCAAAGTGTAGTATGAAATCAATCATATTCACTCCGAAATCTTTGCTCCGACAAGTGATTCCAAGGGCAAGAGCTCCTCGACCTTCATGACATATGTGTCGCACTTGTACTGGAAACACCCGTTCCTCTCTGTTTCCCCTTTCCTCATGAGCCTGGCCCTCTTTAGGAGTGTGTCCCTGTCAATGGCCCCGGCAATAGTGAAAGTGCCTTTGAACCTGTCATGGAATACAAAAGCAAAGAGATCCTGCTCCAAAGACACCTGGCACGATGGGACGTTGACATTGAAATCAAGGGAGGGGCCGTAGTCATTTGATATCGTTTTGACATCAATCCTTTTGCCGGAAATTCTGAAGTCACAGTTTGAATAAGGGCTAAGGGATAGTCTGACGTTTAGCTCTTTCCTTAAGCAGTGAACCAGAAACTCCTCCTCGCCCTCAGCGCCGTTATACCTTGAGGAAGGCATCGGCTCAAAGATTGTTGCGATGCGGCTCATGAGGCCTCGCCTAAAGGGGATTTTTCATTCTGCTCATTTTTTTCATAGGAGAAGTTTGAGTACGGCCCGGTGTTGAGGCTTAGCTCGCCGTTCTTTGAAATCCTTGCCTCGATGTTGTAAAATGAGACGAGGGATCCGATAAGATCCGTCCTTTTGAGCTGCGCCTTTGTAGAAAGGAATCTCCCCGGGATTAGTTTTCCGCTCTTTTTTGAAGTGAAAGGTTTTGTGTCGTGGCAGTTGACCCAAATCTTATCCTTACCATCAGTTATCTCAATCCCCGTGGTCCGAAGCCTTATGGCCCCTTCTTCCTCCCTGACGTTTGAGACCCTGTTCACTGTTGCGTTCAGAAAAACAATCCGGCCCTCGTCATTGATCTTTGATAGAAGACAGTCAAGAGAAATGCAGTCTGGCCTTATCTTTGGCCTGGCCTTAAAACTGGACATTGGGAGGGGCTTTCCATCCCTCCAGCCGTAAGCGTATGCCAAAAGCATGGCCGCCTCTTCCGGCGACTCGTTCCTGGAGAACTTCATCTCAAGCCCAGAGCTTCTGTAGATGGCGACTGTTTCTGCCCTTAGCTTCTGGACCAATGCCGACTCTTTCTTGTCTTCACGCTCTATCTCATCAAAATCAAAGTACCAGTCCGTTATACCAAGAGCTGAAAGCAGAACAGTGTTTATAGGCTCAGAGATAGTCCTCATCCATGCCTTTGTGGTGTTCGCCATCACGTCAATCTGCAGCATAGGATTGTTCCCCGCCTTGCCGCTCTCAACTGTGCCTGCAAAGACGGGACTCACGCCATAATTTGAGAGGAGCATGTCACGGTAGTAGCGGTGCCACTCCAGCGCCTGAAGCTTTGAGGGATCAGAAAGCACGTCATGTATCTCTATCTTGCCTTTCGAGTTTCCCAGGAAAAGATTGAATAGCTTTGAGCCTATGCTTTTTCTTTTTTCGGCCATCGATGCTATTGCCTGCTCTAAGGACGCCACTTCGTCCTGCGTATAGCCCTCGAAGGCAAATATCTTTGCAAGTGTACCCTTCTCAAAAGTGTCACGATTCAAGAGGTCTAGATTTAGGGCCGCTTCTATCTGATTTATGCATGCCTGGATTATTGGAGTGCCATATTCATCCGGGAGTCTCCTATTGAAGTGGCCCTCTATTATCTCTCTTTTGGAGTAGCGCCTTCTTATCCTTCTCCCGGCATAAAGTACGTATGCCGTCTCCCAAAGCTCTATTTTATGCTTGGGGCACTTCCCCTTTGACTCTGATAAATATTCTTCATCAAGCAGATTGCAGATGGGGCAGAAGTACGACCAATCAGAATCGCCACGCCTAACCTTCCCAATCAAAAGAGGATTCTCAACATAGAGTGCCTGGGGCGCCTCCATTATGAAATACTTTCCCCTGTCGTTCTGCCTTATGTAAGAAAGGGATAGATAATAGTCATCAATACAAAGCTCCCATTTGAGGGCGGATCTTATGATTGAATAAAGATCTATATCTGGATGAGGATTGTCTATGAAGGACTGGAGCTTGTTTTTTTGCTCTAATTCTGGCCTTAATATTTTCCCCCCGCAATCACAACTAACATCTTCAGGTCTATCATACTCTTTCCCGCATTTGCTGCACTTAGAGTTGAAAAGGGGCTTGATCGACCATCCGGCGTTTGTGACCTCACGTATTATTGCGTTGTGGATTGGCTGGACAAGGGGGGAATGATCACAGTATTTCAGGATCTTCTCCTTTGATATCGTTGGGAACTTCGGCTCGGATGTTTCTTTTAAGTAAAGGTTGTCATCCTGCCCAACAATAGAGAGCTCCTTCTCCAGTAATGCAACTCTATTTTTAAGGCCAGAAATTACTGTGCCGTAGGGATTAATTTTCGCAAGAAAAGACAATCAAAGATTATCTAGACTGGGGAAAGAGTTTATATGAGTTGTCTATTTTTGTTTAAAAATAATAGAAATTGCGAAAATCTCAATATTACCAAAATCTTTTAATACTTCTTCATTACTATGTTAAGATTAGTAAATATTTTTATATCTATTAATGTGATTCCCATGAACAAAATATTGATTCCTGATGGCCAGGACGTATACAGGAATATTGTTGAATATTCTTTTCATGGCGTGATGCTAATTGGCAATAACTCTGCTTTTGTTGACGTAAATCATGAGGCTTGCAACATTCTTGGTTATTCGAAAGATGAATTATTGAAAATGAAGATTGAAGATATCGCTCCACCTTCCAATCTTATAACTGGAAGGAAACTATGGCAAGGCCTCTTGAATAAAGGAAAACAAAAAGGAGAATATCAAATCTTAAGAAAAGATGGAAAGAAAATTGTAGTTGGATACGTGGCTATCGCCAACATCTCGCCTGATTTGCATCTCTTTGTTATTAATGATATAACAAAAAGTAAAAAAGCTGAAAAGGATTTAAGAGTTAGCGAAGAAAGATACCATGCCATTGTTCAAGACCAGACTGAATTGATATGCAGGTTCACTCCCGACGGCACTATGACTTTTGTTAATGATGCGCTATGCAAATATTATTTAAAAAAACGTGAAGATATAATTGGTGTTAACTATCTGCGATACATTTCCGACCACATACTAAAAGAAATAGAGCATGAATTAACACTTTTTTCAAAAGATAGGCCCATAATTTCATATGATAATTACATAACACTGTCTTCAGGAGAGGAAAGGTGGCAACAATGGGTACTAAGGGCATTGTTTGACGAATCAGATAATATTGTAGAATTTCAGGCGGTTGGAAGGGATAACACAAAACAGAAACAAACTGAAGAGAAACTAATGGAAGCTCTGACTATTATTAACAAGAGCCGCTCCGTAGCTTTTACATGGAAGAATGCAGAAGGCTGGCCAGTTGAATTTGTTTCAGAAAATGTTGAAACGCTTTTTGGGCATAGTGCTGAAGATTTTACTTCTGGAAAAGTTTCCTATGCAAGTTGCATCCATCCAGATGATCTTTCAAGAGTTTCTCAAGAAGTTGAAGAATTCAGTAAGAAAAAAGATAGAACTGAATTTGAACATGAAACCTATCGTATAATAACAAAATTGGGGCAAATAAAATTTGTAAGTGATTGGTCATTTATTGTCAGAACTTCAGATGGAAGCATAACTCACTACAAAGGCATCGTTGAAGACATCACTGAAAGAAAGGAAGCTGAAGATCGTTTAAGATCCACAAACAAACAGCTTGAAGACATAATAGAATTCTTACCTGATGCAACTTTTATTATTGACAAGGATGAGAGAATCAGAGCTTGGAATCGTGCGATGGAACAAATGACTGGAATTCCAAAAGAAGAGATTATAGGAAAGGACCGTTCCTACGGAGCAGTTCCATTTTATGGTAAGCAGAGGCCCTATTTGATAGACCTCATTTTTGAATCTGGATCTCAGATTTCCTCTAAATATGATTTTGTCAAGCGAAAAGGAAACGCATTATACGTTGAAGTATTTACTCCAGCACTTTACAATGGCAAAGGAGCTTATGTGTGGGCTATAGCGTCCCCGCTACATGATGCAGACGGCAATGTAGTCGGGGCAATAGAATCAATTCGTGATATCAATGAATTTAAAATGACTGAAAAGGCGTTAAGAGAAAGTGAGGAGAAATATCGCACGCTGTTTGAAGACTCTAAAAATCCGATATGGATGACAAGTCGTGAAGGTATTATACTTGATGCCAATCAAGCCACGGCCGATCTATTGGGGTACCCAAAAGAAGAACTGATTGGACTTGATGTGTATTCCCTTTACGTTAATCCTAACGACAGGAAAATATTCCAAGATGAGATTGAGGAGAAAGGATTTGTCAAAAACTTCCAGTCACAATGGAAAACAAAAGATGGACGCCAGTTAGACCTTTTATTTGACTTCACTCTTTGGAAAGACAACGATGAGAAGATTAGAGGGTATAGGGGAATAGCAGAAGATGTCACCCTCATTAATAGATCTCAAAAGCAATTAGGGGAAAATCTAGAGTACTTTGCACACCTCGTGGATCATATAAGAAATCCATTAACAATTATTTGTGGATTTGCACAAGTTGATATTGAAGATGAGAAAACAAAAAACCGTTTTTTGAGACAAATAGCCAGAATTGAAGAGATAATAAAACAACTAGACCAAGGCTGGATGGACACAGAGGATACTAGACGATTTTTGAAGAGGTATATGTAAGAAAATCCGGCGAATGTTGACGCAAAAGGTGAATTATTATTATAAACGAAATTGTGAGCACATGGAACATTCTGACAAAAAGAGGGTAAAAGACTTTCTGGCTAGGAATCTAAAAATAAGCAGTGACAAGTTTGAAAACCTTGATGAAGAAATAGAGATTCAAAATGACAGGGATATAAATGAAAAAATACATGCGATATCTAAAAAGTGCCATGATATGTCAGATAGGTCTTTGGAAATCCTAAGTAAACAGGCCGGGGAAGAAAAACTTGAAGATATAGAAAATTGTGCCATGGCGCTTTCTGATGTCAGAGGCTGGTTAGAGGTATGCATAAAAAATAAGGACTTAAGTTTGGAAATAGAAGACATATCAAACTATGTTAAAAGCTTGGAAGAAATGGCTGACAAGATGGAGTTTATTGATTCTATCGAATCACATTCTGCTGACACTCATAAAAATCTAAGAAAAATTATGGTGAAAAGATTCGAAGAAAATAAATAAATTAAAATAATTTTTCTACTCTTTTGTCCATTTCTAATTCCCTTCCAGAAAAGCAGCCCCACTCCTCTGTTGGCCCTAAAACTAAGCCATAGTAGATTATGTCGTTTTCTGGGTTTCCGTTTATCATAGACCCCCCTGTTTCGTCTCCAACTTGTCTAATCTCAGACACTTCAGTTGCGAACCAGTGCCAGCCTGTCGTGCTCTTCCATGCGGCTATTATCTCGTTTCCTTCAACAAACTTCTTCCTGTTCATTTCAACTATTGCTGCCGTTTTGCATCACCTGATTTTATTAAGGCATATGTGGACTATACTTTATCCCTAAGAAAAGGGAAAAAAATTAATTTTCCCTATTTTCCCTATT
>DAOSDU010000025.1 GCA_035362715.1 Methanofastidiosum sp. | reverse complement strand
TAATAATTTTCTTTTATTAAATATAATTTTTTCTAAAATCGTTATAAACAATTATTATATATATTATTTAATAATCAAATATCTAGAACAAATTGTAAATAACAATGCCCATCTTGTTTTTCTAATTTAAACAAAGAATATGTGATGGCTTTTATATCCATTTCTAGATTATCCCCAATAAAATAGTCGCCATAATTCTTTGCATTAAGAGATTTTCCATCGCTTGAAACTTTTACTTCAAAAGATGAAAAAAGAATTCCTTCACTGTCGCGAATAACTAATAATTCAGTAACCCAGTTTACTAAAAGAGACGATAAGTCATTTCCTTCTATAAACATCTCTTTAACTATTTTATTTCCTATTTTGAGTGGATCTAACATTAAACTAGTTACAGCAATGGCCGTGTTTTCGAATAATTCATCGATATTAATACCCCAAACTTTAACACCAATATCTGCTGTAACATCAAAATATTCGAATTTGATACCATTCATTATATAACTTATAAGAATAAAGCTTTTAAAATATCCTACTAACTATTTATTATATGAGAAAACTCTATGCCATAATATTTATAAGTTTTATAGCATTTGGCTTCACTTCAATTTCTGGAATAACAGCGCCAAATGAGAAAATGAAAATTTATTTTGAAAAAACGCCGTCATTCTACTCTGGCGATAGCGGTGAATTTTCTTTGGTATTTGAGAATACTAGTAACAGCATACTAAAAAATATTAATATCTATATTAAAGATGAATATTTTGAATTTACAAAAAATAAGTTCATTTA
This sequence comes from Methanofastidiosum sp., assembly GCA_035362715.1. NCBI lineage: Archaea > Methanobacteriati > Methanobacteriota > Candidatus Methanofastidiosia > Candidatus Methanofastidiosales > Candidatus Methanofastidiosaceae > Candidatus Methanofastidiosum > Methanofastidiosum sp. The sequence continues at coordinate 7,249 of DAOSDU010000025.1, read as the reverse complement.
CGGCGAGATGCAGCCTGGCCAAAAGAAGGTAGAAAAGATTCATTATACCGTTAAGTCCATAGATACTGGAACTTACCCCTTAAAAGTAACGACACAATACTCTTACCAAGTGTATTGCTCAGGTTTACAGTGTGATTACACGTCTGAAGGATTTTTGCAAGAAGTTCCATTTAAGATAGATGGTGTAAGATCTCCAATAATTGATTTAAAAGTAAGGAGCTTTGAAGTAAAGGAAATGCCTTATACGATGCCAATTTTTATTGTTAACAGGGGTTCGGCTGTGAAAAGTTCATCTATGATCTTAGAATATGACCGATCTAAGTTTAATTTTGATTATACCGAGGATATTGGACCAATTACTTCATTAACAAAAAAAGATGTGCTAGTCACTAAATTGCCCGAAGTTCCTGGAGATTATACGATTTATCTAAATTTAGAAATTAAGGATATAAATAATAAGTCAACTTATCTTAAGTTTCCAATAAAATTGATAGTTAACACTAAAGAAGTTGTAAAATTAGACAATGCAGTGGAACTACCAGTAGCTGAAGTGAGCACTCCAGAAGTGGCATCAGAACAAATATCTTCAACCACTAAAGTTCAAAAATCTGTGTATATGATGTTACAAGAAGCTGTACTAGTTTTAACTTTATTTGGACTGATAGCAACTTTTTCTTTGATGTTGCTGTCAAGAAGATAGAACTTCGCCTATTTCCCTTATTTCTAACAAGTTTGTCCTTTGTTTTTTTGAGTTACTTACACCAGCAGTAAAAACGAAATAATCATTATCATTTAATCCTTCATTTTTTAAATAATTGGCGGCATGTAAGACTGATTTTGAGATTCCACCCTTTTCTTTATCTAGGTAAACTTCATTTATTCCCCATACAACAGAAAGCTTTCTGGCAGTCGCGGCATTATTTGTCATGCCATAGGTGGGGACTGATAGTTTGTGTCTAGAGACCATACATGCAGTATAGCCTGACCTTGTCGAAGTAACAATTGCCTTGACATCTGATAATAATACAGCTTTTGCAACAAGTGAAGATATTACATCGGCTACTCTTTTGGATGGGCCATATTCAGACCTTGGCTTTAGCTCTTTTTCAGTTTCAATTGCCACCTTTACCATCATTTCTACACTTTCGAGGGGATATTTACCAATAGCAGTCTCACCGGATAGCATAACTGCATCAGCACCACTATAAATTGCACTGGCTATATCCTCAACTTCTGCCCTTGTTGGCCTCGGGTTTTCTATCATAGAGTTTAGCATCTGAGTCGCAACGATTACTGGCCTGCCCTTTACGTTACATTTTTCAATTATAGATCTCTGAACACTTGGAATCTTTGAAAGATCAATCTCAACTCCCAAATCGCCCCTTGCAACCATTATGCCCTCAGAATATTCAATTAAGTCATTGATATTTCTTATCCCAAAGTTGGACTCTACCTTGGAAATTATCCACTGCTCGCCATTGTCTTCTTTTATTATTTCTCGTGCCTTGATTATGTCTTCTTTAGTTGATGCAAAAGATAGTGCAATAAAATCAACTTCGTGTTTTACTCCAAATTTTATATCAATTAGTTCATTTTCAGTAACGGCCGAAGGACAGTATTCATTTTCAGGGATATTAATACTTACTTTTTGTCTGAGATTTCCTTCATTTAAGGCTTTTAGATGGATATCCTTATCTTCGATTCTTACTACTGAAAATATTAGTGTACCATCATCAACTAGGACTTTATCATTAGGTTTTAAGAATCTAGATATATCGTTTTGCAATGGAATAATATCTTTTGCTTTTTTTGTAGAAAAGATGTATTCTTGATCTGTAACAATATGGATTGTATTATTAAATTCTCCTATTCTAATGTCTGGACCTTTTGTATCGAGCAAGATGCCGATCTTTTTATTGGTATCCTCCGATACCTCTTTTAGGATATTAATAACTTTAAGATGTTCAGAATGAGTACCGTGAGAGAAGTTTAACCTTGCAACATCCATTCCGGAAAGAGCAAGTTTTTTTATCATCTCATAATTTGAAACACTTGGCCCAATTGTGCATACAATCTTTGTTTTCTTCAAATCTAGAATTCCTCCCATGCAATGTCGAATTCGATCTCTAGATTCATTATTTTGTCGATAACAGATTTTAATGTCATATTTTTTGATTCTTCTGAAATATTCATTAAAAATCCTAAATTGCCTTTATTAATTAGAATTGGAGTTAATTTATCAATATTAACCTTTTTTCCGAGGATATCTTTTTCAGGAAAACTATCAGGATCAATCTTAATCTTTGTTATTAATATCGAACCTTTATCACCAGTAATGCCTTTAATTTTTTCTTTTAGCCGTTTTTCAATTTCTCCGATTGGTATATCCCTGTGTTCTCTGCAATAGTGAACTGAATTTATAGAATAAATATTTTTTTCACCGCTATGTTCTAGAAAACCAATGCTACTATCTCCAATATCACTTCCCTTGTGCCCAGGGAAACTACAATTTTTAACTTCAAGAGGGTCAATAGAGAATACCTTCATTATGCCCAAAATATCTTTTGCCCTATCGGCCATTAAATGTTCCATTTGTCACACCTGAAAAATAATTATGAAATTAGTATAAAAGTTTCACTGTATTTAATTGACGTACGTATTATCGTTACATTTATAAGGAACTTCAAAATATATGGCTTGGATTTAATCGCCAAGCGGGGGTTGCCGAGCCTGGTCAAAGGTGCAGGGCTTAGGACCCTGTGATGTAGGTCTTCCTGGGTTCAAATCCCAGCTCCCGCACCATCAAGGTTGATTCTGGACTGTTTTTGTGGGTTTGTTCGCGGTTTGTGCTACATTTTATTGATTTATAGTGGATTTTTGCCAATTTGGGAAATGGTATTTTTGGATGAACTACATCGCTGAGGCATTGCCCTATTATTACCCTAAAAAACGTATTATTTACTGTATATAAATTTTATCAGAAAAGATTAGGTAATTTTGCATAAACAAAAAATCATTAAAAGTCAAAAGGTAAATCCTTTGCAGATATAAAATCTTTCAATCTATCTTTTAAAAATTTAGGCTGTTTTTTTATTACTTCTCCTTGCAGAAAATGTGGTGGGGGCGTTATTAAAGAAAACATACTTGGCTCTTCCTCATATTTATGCCCAAAATGTCAGAAGTTATAATCTGCTTATTATTTTCTAATTCCCAATAATCTAAGTATTATGTCAAATATTCCTTTAGTTTCTTTTGTAGTATTCTCTTTAGTCTCTACTGTTTCTTGGTTAGATTCATTCTCGTTGGGATTATCATTTTTATCAGAAATATATTTATTTGCATCAAATTCTTTTTTTTCACCTATATTGAACAGAAATACTTTCTCTCTCGACGTTGAAACTAAACTTGAGCTATCTAGAGAGAGTACCAGAGAATTAATAGAATACATATAATAGGGATCATCAAATGTTTGATAGCTCCATATCTCTTTTCCCTTGTCAGATAATACATAAATTTTGTCCATAGAGCCTGCGGCAATTAAAGTTCCATCTGGATTAATAGAAACCGAATAAATCCCTTTATCGTCAAGAGATTTCCATAACTGCTGACCATTGTTTGAGATTAGATAGACGCCACCCTCTCTAGAACCTGCAACTATATACTCTCCACTAGGATTGATTTTAACATTTATTACTCCATCATTTCTTTTAGATTTGCACAATGTTTCTCCGGTTTTCGAGATGATGTGGATCCAACCATTTTTTGTGCCGGCAGTAATATAATTGCCATCAAAACTAATATCGACAGAATTGACTTCAGCAGCTGTATCCATGCTCCAAAGGATTTTCCCGTCATGGGATAATAGGTATACGTTATGGTCATTTGATCCAACTACAACATACTCTCCATCAGGAGTTATTTCGACTGCTGTAACTGGGGCATTAGTTTCAAGTTTCCAGAGGAGACCTCCTTCTCTTGATAATAAATATGCCACTCCATCGTCGGATCCAGCAATTATTTTTGACCCATCAAATGAGATTGCAACAGATTCTACTGTGTTTTCGGTGGGAAAAGTCCAGAGTAACTCTCCATTGTTTGAAAAGAAATAGATATTTTTATCTCTTGATCCACCAACAATATAAGATCCTTTAGGAGTTATATCTACAGAAAGTGCCCTATCATTTGCTAGAAATTTCCATAATATGTTCCCTTCTTTTGACAAAAGATAGAAGTTATTATCAAGTGACCCAACAACAATAAATGAACCATCTTGGTTTATATCTACAGAATATGCTGTTTTTTCAGTATCAGCATTCCAAAGAACGTTGGAAGAAGAAACTGTTCCAGATAATATCAAAAACAAAATAAAAGTGGAAAATAGCAATAGTATCTTTCTCATAGAAAACTTATAAAATCTCTTTTTTTAAATTTAATTGTAATAACCTAACGAAGAGATGATTCTACATAAAGTCAATTAGCATAATATTCATTTTAATTATATTAACATATTCTATTCTTTGAGCTGCAAACTGTGTATTCTAAGATAAAAATCGCTCCAGTGGGCTTATTATCCGATACTTTTATACTCCCGCCATATCTCTCCATTATTTTCTTGACAATATATAGCCCAAGCCCAGTGCTTCTGTTATCGCCATAGCTGAATCCCTCTTCAAATATTCTAGTTTTTATTTCTTCCGGGACGCCTATACCATAGTCAGCAATTTTAACTATACAGTATTTTTCTGTCTCTCTGATTTCTATATCTATTCTCTTAGTCTTTCCATGAATAATAGCGTTCCTAATAATATTGTCTATCACGGAAAATATTGCTTCATCTGTACATATTTTACACTTTCCACTAACGTTGAACTTAATTTCGGGATAATTCTTAATAATATCTAGAATAACCTGATCAATTTCATATTTTTGTATCGGACTATCTGAAATAAGTGCTTGCTCTAACTCTCTCATTCTTTCAATCAATGTAATACTCTTATCAAGAGCTCTAGAAGCTTTCTGTTTTAATCTAGGGTTAGAATCTCCCATCAAATCACAAACAGTTAGTACTATCGTAAGATCATTTAAGATGTCGTGTCTTAATATTTTATTAAGGATTCTTAAAGTTTCATTTAATTCATTTACTTTATCTTCGGCTTTCTTTCTTTCTGTGATATCAGTGCCAACACAAAATATGCCTTTGATAATGCCATTTTCATCCCTTATTAGTTTATTAGTCCAATATATCCATACTCTTTCTCCACTTTTCTTCACATTTTCATTAATATTAATATTATAATCAGATTCAAAATTAATCATATCTTTGATAAGTTTCTTTAGCTCTTTTCCTGATGATTCTATTTCAGGAACAATTGTTCCGATACCTAACTCCCCAATTATTTCATTCTCAGAATAGCCAAAGAATTTTAGTCCAAATTCATTCATTGATAATATTCTTCCTTCGTTATCGAATTTTAAGATAATACTATTTGCATTTTCAACTAGTTCTCTATACTTTTCTTCACTTTCTTTCAGCGCTTTCTGAAACTTGTCCTTTTCAGTAATATCTAAGCCCACGCCAAAAAAGAAATCAAATGTTCCATCTTCCTTAAGTATCGATCTGCCGTGCCACTCTACTAAAATCTTCTTCCCATCTTTTGTTAGTATATTGTTTTCATTGATTGTAGGAACTTTGGATTTAATCAAATTATCAAATGTTTGAGCTAAATATTCCCTCTCTTCTTTTGGGACAAAAGTTGATATATAATCGGCACCCATAACTTCCGCTAATTCATAGCCAAGTGATGTAAGCATTGAATTATTCATCAGTAGAACTTTACCCTTAGAGGTTATAGCTACATAGAACGCTGGTGACGCTTGAACAAGTGTGTTGACAAATTCTTTTTCTTTTAAAAGTTCCTCTTCAGCTCTTTTTTGATACGTGACGTCACGAATTGATTCGATGGCCCCAACTTTATTGCCTTCGTTATCATAAAGGGGGGCCGCTATTGCCCACACATAAGCTCCTTTATTATTATAAAGGGCTGGTGTGAAAACTTCGGCATACACCATGTCACCTTTTGTTTTGATAAATTTATATTTTGAAACTATGTCACTATTTTTATCAAATAGAATGTCAATTAGTTGCCGTCTTGATTTTCCGTAAAAAGGAATTGACACATAAATATGTTCTTTTCCAATCATATCTTTTTTTGGAATTCCAGTCATTTCTTCAATAGCATGATTCCAGGCTATAATTTTGTCATCTTTATCTATAATGAATGTCGCATCTGGGAGGAATTCGATAATGTTTTCAAGTTCTTTGTTTTTAGATTTCAAGCGCTCTTCAGACATCTTTCTTTCAGTAATATCTTGTATAACTCCTGTGACAGCAACAATTTGCCCCAAATCGTCTTTGATTGGAGTCACTGATAAATCAGCCCAGAAATAAGAGCCGTCTTTTCTTAGATATCTTTTTTCTATATTATATGAGGACATTTTATTATTAAAAAGAGGTATTAATTCATTTTTACTTAATTCTAGATCTTCTGGGTGTGTTACATCATTTATATTAAGTTTTAGTAATTCTCCTGCAGTGTGGCCCAACAATTCAGCTAATTTACTATTAACTTCAAGAAAGTTGCCTTTTGAATCTACAAGGTCTATGCCAACTGATGAGTTTTCAAATATTGAGGATAGTTCCTCTTTCTTTTTTCTTAATTCATCTTCAATTTTTTTTTTATCGGTAATGTCCCTACCTACCGCTTGGTACTCGATTAAATTTCCATCGTCATCAAATATAGCTCTATTTATCCAGTGTAGAAATCTAGTCTTTTCTCCAATAATGTATCTATGCTCAATTTCTTTTATGGGATTAGTAAGGGTAAGAGACTCTAATAGCGATTTTAATTTTTTATAATCTTCTTCAGGTAAGAATGAGAAGAAACTTTTTCCAATTAATTCTTCCCTTCTCATTTTCATATAATTGCAATATGCATCATTAACAAAAGTGTGGGTGCCATCTGGAGTAAATCTAGTTATAAATTCAGTCTGATCTTTTACAATATTCCTGTATCTCTCTTCGCTCTGTTTTAACGATTCTGAAGTATTTTTTAATTCAGTTAAATCATTTAGAATTACAACTGTCCCAAAAAATTTTCCGCTAACATCAAGCATCTTTTTCATTTTTACTTGAAAATAGCACAAACCTTTTTTAGTTGGAATTAATTTCTCAATTTCTGACTTTTCTTTT
>DAOSDU010000024.1 GCA_035362715.1 Methanofastidiosum sp. | reverse complement strand
GCGCTCTGGCACAATCTTTTGAATCTAAATGCAGGTTAATATGTCCCACAGCCGAAATTAAAAATAAGCCCGAATATAACCTGCAATAGTTCTTGGATTTTTTATGGTAAACAAGAAGACTTCGGGGATTTTACGGATAATAATTCCTGATCCACGTGTGCATCCATAGAAGCAAGGAGTTTCCATATAACATTTTTTTACTTTTGAATAATCCAATTCTTTTAGGGCTTGTTTTATTCCCGTTCCTTTTAGATTTGCAGATTGATTGAATTCAAGACATGGGGCTATTTCCCCTTTTTCAGTTAGTATTATAGATCTCTTCATGGCGTCACATGGTGCACAATAATTGCCTTCAAGATACTTAATTGACTCGTCATATATGAGCTTATCAAATATCAATCCTTCCTTTTTAGATAATAAACTCAATTTTTTAAATGCGTCAATAATTATTGCTGGATTAGCATCGTAACTCATCTCTTCGTCATATGCACTAGAATAGCAGTGGGAATAATTATAAGGATAAGCATTAAAACTAAATCCATTTTTTCGCGCAAAGTAAAATAGATCCATAACTTCGCCATAATTTATTTTGCTTATTGTTGAAGTTATATGCCACATTCCTTTTTTATCTTTTATTTTACTACACTGCTCTATATTATTTAGTAAAAGGGGAAGTTTGTCAACACCTCTAATTTTCTCATATTTCTTTTCGTCTAGAGAATCAAGACTTATACTCACATTGCACTTGAGTTCTGCAATTTTATTGGCAATTTTTTCATCTAAGAGCAAGCCATTTGTTATCAAAGTTGGGTTGAATCCTAGGCCAATTAGTAATTCAATAATTTCTACTATATCCTTTCTAAGTAAAGGCTCGCCGCCCTGCAGAAAAACATGCTTTACGCCGTAAGATTTTAAATCCTTGAATATATTCTCAATCTCTTCAAAGGTAAGCTCGTCTTTTGGTTTAGAAGGTGTTTTCCATATACTACACATTGGACATATAGAATTGCATCTTCTTGTAAGATTAAACACGACTAAAAATGGTCTCCCAAGAAGAATATTCTTTATCATGAACTCACTTTCTAGATGCTATTACCAAATATATTTATTATTTCTTATCTATATTAATCTATTCTCCTATTATCTTCTTAAGATTCAATCCCTCTTCTTTCATATACTTTCTAACGGTTTCAAATTGAATTTGATCTTTTTAGTTGAGTTATTGATCTCTATGATACCTTCTAACACAACAATTTTATTCCCTCTTGGTATTCAATTGACTTAATTTTTCAAACAATTCTTTTTCACTAAATTCCTTAAAACTGAAGATTTCTTCAACGGATTTATCTTCCAGCAAAATCAGGATTTTGTTTAGGGTCTCAGTTATATTTTCATATATGCCAATCTGGCTTTGGGACATTACTCCTACAATATTAGTTGGCCAAGCTTTAACATACATTTCTAGTATTTGGATCAAGGCGTTATTTTGATTTATCTTTTGATGAATAATTCTTTTGATCTCTTTCTTATCAAATATCTTATAGAAGAATAGATCAACATAAATATTTACATATGCATTGACAGGATTTTCTGAACTATTAATCAATATTTTTTTTAAGCTCTCTATACCTAACTCTGAAATGGCATATATCGATTTAGGGGGTTTGTTAGTATCTTCAATTCTATCTTTTACTTTTACAAATCCCTGTTTCTCCATATTTCTTAAAGAATTATATATGGTTGCTTTATTCAGCTTAAGAATAGGGTCTGTTATCTCCGACTTCTTTTCAAATATTTTATAGATTTCATATCCGCTTAGTTCTTTATAGCTTAAAAGTCCGAGAATTAATAATTCAGACAGATTTATCTGTTTTGTATGCTTTAGGAATTTTAGCCCTTCAATGTTTAACTCTAAATATTTTGCCATATAGTACCTTTTTAGTATTCATATTTACCATATTCAGGCAAATGCTTCATGTCTTCATAAAGCCAGACCATCCTATCCATAAACCACAATTTTCCCAGATACACCAAAGATATTCCCATCAAGAGGGGCCATATCTCAAATCTAAAAATACCCCATACCACAAAGGGCAATCCTAATGCCCCAATTGCACTTAATATATTAGGTGCAGACTTATGATGTCCGGGTACAGGTATTTTATCCCGATTGAGCCACACCCTTTCACCGAATACCCCTCTAGACATCCAGTTCTTAGTAGATTTTGGTTTAGGGAAAACTCTTGGATTAATATAAATCCAGATCAAACTAATTATGATGGGTACTACGCAGGCCCATCCGAACCACATTCTGCTCCAAAATGAGAAAGCTAATAGAGGTAGTCCTGAGAATCTTGTCCAGCCACTCCAAGGATTTGCATGCCTTAACCAGGTTTCTTCGTCCATTTTGAATGATTTACTTATTTTTCTTTCTAATGTCATATTAATTCACTATTAAGGTCTAATATATACTAGTATAATTTATACTATATAAAGTTTTAGATTTATAGAAATATAATAAGAAAATTTTATGAGATCTATTTAAAAAAAAATAGAGAAAAATAAAGCATCTTCTACTTTATTTCTTCTTTTTAAAAACATCAGAAAGCATATCTTTGATACTCTTTTTTGGTATAGGTGTTTTTGTAGCTGTTTTAGCAGTTTGTTCTACTTTTGGCACAGGTTCTCTTTTGATCATTGTTTCTTCGCCTTTACCAGCTTTGTAAACTACTTTTCCTTTTTCAACTACATCTACATTCCATTGAGTATTTTGTGAAACAGCCTTTTGAGCCATATTTTCGGCTACACCTCTTATTTTAGAATCTGACCAATCAGGGTGTTCCTCTTTTAACTGCTTAATATAATTAGCTGTGTATTTTTCTCTTAGATCCATTATCATTTTATTTCTTTCAGCCATTGTTATTGTCGGCCTTTCTGCCATATTTATTACCTCCTTAATATTATTCTTATTGATTTATTCTAATGAAAATGCATTTCTTTTTTATGGAGGGTATGTAACAGTTTTACATATATTTTTAACATGAAAAAAAAAGAAATTCAGTTAAATCACATTATAATAATATGCTTCTTATAATATTTAAATATATTGTTTTTATCAAGATTAAATCCAAATAAGGAAAAATAAAATTAATATTCTGACACCTTTTAGAACAAGCCTCTTCTATGCCTATGCCTTTTATGGGCGTGCCCATTTGTCTTTCGTACAAAGATGTCCTTTGCAATACTTTTCTCTAAGGCAATTTGGGTTTCATCGACTTGGACTACAAATGTTGGAAAAGTTTGAATAATTTTTATCTTTGAACCTGGGCTAAGTCCCAAGGTGGAAAGCCTCTGCAGTCTAGGGTGGCTCTTTGTAACTAAATACATTATATTGCCTTCGCCCCCCGCTTCCATATCGTTGAGCGAGACTATTATTGGTTCCAATGTTTTTGATACATCTTTGCAACAGTTACCTGGAGGGATCTCAAATCCATGAGGGCATACACTGGGATGCCCTAAAAGAGTGCAAATAGAATCTTCCAATCCTTCAGTGATTGTATGCTCGAGTCTGCATGCGGGCTCCTCTATTTCATCAATTGTCATCTGTAGTATGTCCTTCAGGAGTCTCTCTGTAAGCCTATGCCTCCTTATTATTTTCTTACCAATCTCTTCGCCCTTCTTTAGGAACTTAATCTTGTTATTTTGAATCTCAATATATCCTTCGCTTTTCAAAGCTTCCAAAACAGCTTCGGGAGATAAATCTCCTGCAATTTGAGAAAAATTACACCTTAAATAAATCCCTTTGACGAAATTTTCAACTTTTTCATCATTTTGTTCTCTCATAGTCCAGATGTATTCAAGTGACTCTTCGATTATCTCTTCTATCATTAAATCCCTCTAAAACATAATTCCAGTGTATTTAAGGAATATATTTGTTACTCCTCCAATTAGGATGGCATATACCAAAACAAAGAGAAATATCATTGTGGCTATCTTTGCCCCCCTCTCCTTTACGATAACGAAAAAATTTGCAATACAGGGGACAAAGAGTGTTATAACTATTAGACTTACAACTGTCTGCACGTTTGACATTAATCCAACATCTTGTAATTGAAATAATCCAGCTGCTCCATAATCTCTTCTAAAGAATCCCATCAGAAATGCCCTGGCAGCCTCTTTCGGGAGCTCTAGGAAACTGACAACAACGGGGGAGAATAATCTCTCAATTATCTCTAGTATTTTAAATTCGTTGAAGAAGAACAGGAATAGTGTTCCCAGTATAAATATGGGTATTACCTCTTTAACATACCATTCTAACCTCATTAAAGTCTTATAGAGTATATTTGAAAATTTTGGAATCCTCAATGGTGGCAATTCCATTATGAAATCTGAAGACTGACCTTTGATTATCTTGGAAGACAATGAACCGATAAAGATTAACTGAAGCAAAACTACTGAAAAAATGAATAGTAATGCCTTGAATGAAAGTGCTGAAGCCATAGCAAAAACTACAGCTATTTGTGCAGAGCATGGAACTCCAAGTGCCAACAGAAGTGTTGCAATTATTCTCTCTTTCTTTGAGTCCAAAGTTCTTACTGTGATTGTAGCCATGGTCACGCAACCACATCCCAAGATAAGAGGTAGTATCGCCTTACCGTTTAATCCTAAAAACTTCAAAGGTTTATTGCCCATTACAGCAAGCCTTGGAAAATAGCCTGAATCTTCTAGAAGCCCAAAAGCTATGAAGAATGTCAAAACAATGGGCAATATAATTGCTATGGCATATGTCAGCGCCATTGTGATTATCCCGAACTCCCCTATAAACATTCTAGAAATAAAATCATTGGGGATATAATTATCAAAGAAACTAATCAAAATGGGATTCAATGTCTGGCCAAAGACCTTTTCTTCCAAGAACTCAACCATTATCTGGGCTCCAAGATACCCAACAAACTCGTAAAGCAGCAATACTATGCCAAGGAATATTGGTACCCCTGTAACTGGATTTAAAGTAAGATTGCTGAATTTTTCAGATAATTGAGTTTTAAGGACCTTCTCTTCATTTTTAACTTTTCTTAAGATATGGAGTGTCTCTTCTCTCCTCTTTTCCCGGATATAATAAAATAGGGGTACTGAAATAGATTCTTTCTCTTTTTTGACTATTTCTTTTACCTCTTCTATCTTTTTCTTATCTTTTAAAATCCTTTCAGCAAAAGATTCGTCTGACAAAGCCATTATGGCTTTTCCCCTGCTTCCAAGTATTTTTGTTAATTTTTCAACAGAGCTTTCGAGTTTTCCATAGTTTACTTTAACATAAGATTTTGATGAAGCAGGTATTAATTTTTTCATTTTGGCGATGCCCTTGCCCTCAACAGCAACAGTTTCAACTACGGGTACCCCAAGTATTTTAGAAAGTTTATCAATATCAATTATTACCCCTTTCCTTCTAGCTTCGTCAGCCATGTTCAATACAAGGGTGAAAGGTAATCCAAGTTCAGAAAGTTCTGAAGAGATCATTAAAGCTCTCTGTAGATTTTTTTCATCTGCTACCTGCACCACATAATCAATCTCTTCAGAAATCAATACATTTCTAGTTACTTCCTCGTCTTCAGACATTGGAATAAGGCTGTTTGAACCAGGGGTGTCTAATATATCCACTTTTTTAAGTCCTAATAATCCCTTCCCTCTTGACAACTCAACAGTTGTTCCAGGATAATTTGACACTGTTACATACTTACCAGTAAGATGAGAAAATATTACGCTTTTGCCCACATTCGGGCTTCCTACTAGTGCTATTGTCATACTCATTGCCTTATCGCCTCTCACAAATATCACAATCCTTATCAGGATCGCATTTCGGTATATCTTTGCCACACGGACATTTTGATGGCCCTCCCATCATTTTACATAAAGCATCAGTAACTTCATCTGAAACGCAGTGCTCCATTCTGCATGCTTCAGCATGAACATTATCTGGATTGATGTGTAAATAATCAGAAAGAAATATTTCGACCAGTCTGTGTTTTCTTTTTATTTTATTGGCTATTTTCAATCCCTTTTCTGTTAATTTAGCTCCTTTGTAAGGTTCATAAAAAATCAAATCATTTTTATTAAGCCTTTGGATTACTTCTGTTACACTTGATGGCGAAACACCCAAAACTTGAGCAATGTCTGTTGTCTTAGCTATCTCTTTCTCTGTAACTAGATCAAGTATAGCTTCCAGATATTCTTCTACATCCTGTTTTGGCATTGTATCAGTAAATAGTTTCGGTTGGCCTAATTTATAAATCTTTCGGTCCACCAAAATATTTTGAATAATAGATTACTTGTCAACTAAGTTATCATAATTATAATCGGGAGAGGCGATATCTTTTAATAAAGAATAAGCCTTACTATCCTTCTTTATATCCAATACCCTCATGACATCTTCAGGCGTGTCTAGATCATAATACAAAGATTCTGAATAATGGATTTGAAAGGGAATCTTCTTTTTCTCAAATTCAGACAGATGTTTTTGAAAACTTCTTTCACCAAATTGTAATTTAAATTTTCTATCTAGGGGCAGTATCATCGCCGAAGTGCCATCTCTAGACGAAGGCGATATGGCACCACCTTCATCTTTAGCGATGAGAATAAGTTTTTTAATGTCTTCTTCATTAATGAAAGGCAAATCCAAAGGCAATATCAAAACTTTTTCCCCTTTGCCTTTTATGAAACTCACGCCCTTTTCTAAAGCTCTATTCAAATCTTTTTCATCTTCAAAGATGAATCTGACGCCCAACTCCTTTGGGATGATATCCAGATTTTCTTTTTTTGTAAGAAGATATATCTCAATTTCTGGATACTTTTGGAGTAATGAGATCATGTCTTCTAAAAGTGCGATGACAAGATGTTTTTTATTCTGGCCTAATATTTCATTAAGCCTAGATTTAGAAAAATTGACATATTTTAAAGGGAGGAGTACCGGTAAGGCCATTTAATCCATCCTATTGAGGACGAACTTAGATAGCTTTGCTCTATCCTTTCTTGTCTTCATCAAAGTGTCAGTTGTAAATACTTCCATGCCAAGTTCTCCACTAATTCTTTCTGCTAAATCAGATTCCATAGTATCGATTATAAATATATCCAATAACCCTTCATAGTACTTTGCCACACCAAAAGAATTTACCTCATAATCTAAGGAGTTCATAAGCTCAACTAGTGGCCCTTTTATTGCCCTTCCCTGAATAAGAGGGGACACGCCTATCACTTTTTTTTCTCTTATGCTCTTTTTTATACCTTTTAGAGATAAAATTGTACCTATGCTCACCAAAGGATTAGAGGGAGGGAGGATTACCCAATCTGAAATATCAAGCGCGTTCAGAAACTCATCAGATGGTTTTGCCTTTTTTTTACCTTTATAAATAATATTCTTTATCATTCCTTTTGGCCTTGTGATATAGTACTCTTCAAAATGAATTGTCTTGCTATCTAACTCAATGTGTGTTTGAAAAAAATCATCTGTCATTGGGATTAATGGGATGTTTACTCCAAATCTTTTGCAAAGTTCAGATGTTACTTCAGTCATAGTTTTACCTGATTTAAGAAGTTCTGTTCTCTTTATGTGCACTGCTAAGTCTTTATCACCCAGGCTTATCCAGTCCTCATATCCCAATGATTTGAGATATTTCTGGCAGACAAAAGTGTCATTTTTTATGCCCCATCCTTTTTTAACATCGATTTCTCCAGAAAGAGTGTACATAATAGTATCTACGTCGGGCGATACATGTAGGCCATAAATTTCAATATCATCACCCGTGTTTGCAATTACTGAAATATCTTGAGTTAGACTCGAAAGTCCATCAACAAACTTGGCCCCTCCGCCACCGCCTGAAAGGACTGTTATCATATTACCACTTGTTGTGATGTATTAAATCGTTTAGATCTCTTCTTTTTGGCTTTATCGGGTCTTCGTCTGGTATCCCAATTACTAGGATCTCCTGGGGCAAAATATGATTTGGAATTCCAAGAACTTCTCTCACATCTTCAGGGCAAAAGAGAGGCGCACATAGCCATAATGCCCCAAATCCTTTTTCTGTAGCTCTAAGTAAAATATTTTCTGAAGCCAATGCCACGCTCTGTACACCCATTATAAATTCTGCATTGTCTCTTTCATCGCCGTACTTTTCTACCTTTGAAGTGTCAAAACATGGAATAATTATAAACGGAGCATTGTTTATTCGCCCTTTTGACAGACTTATTCTTTCTTGAATCTCATACGACGATTTACCGTCTTTTTTTAGATTATTCTTCCAAGTTGAAGCCATCTTGGACGATAACTTTTCTTTTACTTCGTTAGAATCGATAAGTATAAATTCCCACGGCTGAAAATTATGGGCTGATGGTGCCTGTATAGCCGCTTCAATTAAGGATATTGCATCTTCTTTTTCAATTTGGACATTCTTGAATTTTCTGATAGTTTTTCTTTTTTTTATTAAATCAATGCCCATAATCGCCTCTATTTATTTAAAATACTTTTTTACTTCGCCAACTACAATTCCGCCCAATGCTACTAAAGCTATTAAGTTAGGAATTGCCATAAGCCCGTTAAACATATCCGATATGTTCCATACTATATCAACATATGTAATAGATCCAAAAAATACTGTAAATAAGAAGACTATCTTATACAGATATTTTTTCTTAACCCCAAAAAGATATTCAAAGCATTTTTCACCATAGTAGGACCACCCAAGGATAGTTGAATACCCAAATAATATAGAGCATAGGACTATTACGGCCGTTCCAAATATACCAAG
>DAOSDU010000023.1 GCA_035362715.1 Methanofastidiosum sp. | reverse complement strand
AGAGCTTTCAAAATAAATATCAGAAAATAGTTTTTAGAATAATTAACCATATGTTAAGGTAAAACACTGAAAGCAGGGCAGATATAAGATTAAGCGATGCTATTGTTTCTTTGAAGAAGTCGTACCTTTCACTTAGCACTATAGATGAAACGGCGATAGGCATACCATGCATAAGAACTATAATAGTGCTCTCAAATGAAGGGACTACAAATACGAATTTCAAGAATATAATTGCAATTAAAGGCAAGAATACTATTCTCAAAAGACTTAATCCAAATGCGGCCTTTAAATTTCCATAACTTCTTCCAAAAAAGAATAATCCAAGCATAAAAATAGCTACAGTCGAAGTAGTACTCCCCAAACTATGCAAGGTAGTAGAAAGAAAAATTGGAACTTCAAACCCTATTAGGTTAATGGATACACCAAGTAAAGTTGAAATAATCAAAGGATTTTTTGAGAATCTCTTTACAAGCGTTTTTACTCTAGAGTTTTTTTCACCGTGGAGTTTGTATAGTTCTAATACTGAAGTTGCAGTAATAACACTTACAAAACTAATTGTAGATGCAAATAGTGCTGCTAATCTTTCAGGCTCCCCTGTACCAAAAGCAAATACAATGAAGGGTATACCGAAAAAGGCGAGACTCCCAAAAACAGTTGTAACAATTAATAGATAAAGTGTTTTTTTATCTTTAACAATCCCTAATATGAAAATAGCAATGAAAATGGCTAGGGCAACAAAAGTTGGAGTTATTCCTGCAACAACATATTTTATAATCTCTCTTGAAAACTCAACTTCGTATATATTAATGAAAAAGAGCGAGGGAAGTGCAAAGTAATATATGTAAGAACTTAAGACCCTTTCGTCCCCGTGTTTAAGAATGCCATACTTTCTTGATAGATATCCAAGAGCAATTAGAAGCAATATTGGAACTGAAGTTCTAAGTATAACGCTCAAGTAATTCCTCTTGGCTTTTAGTTATTAGTCATGATTTAAAATCTTTTGTATTTTATTTTAAAAACGTTTAAATTCAAGAATATAAATCCAATATTGTCATGAGCAATGATATGTATATAACAAAAAATTTTCCAGAAGAGCCCGGCGTCTACATTATGAAGGACTCCAAAGGGAATGTTCTTTACGTGGGAAAGGCAAAATCCCTAAAGAAGAGACTTGCTTCATATTTCCAGAAAAATATTCCAGATAGAGTATCTTTTCTCATGAGCAGGGTAGATGATATAGAGTATGTTGCTACAGATAATGAAACAGAGGCACTTTTACTTGAGTATAATTTCATAAAAAAATACAAGCCCAGGTATAACATTCATTTTAGAGACGATAAGAAGTATCCTTATATCAAAATAACAAATGAAAAATTCCCAAAGATCATAGTTTCAAGAAAGATTGAAGAAGACGGCGCATATTATTTTGGCCCATATTCTGACGTGGGTTCAGCTAGAAAAATGCTTGCGCTTGCAAGGAACATATTCAAGATAAGAAGCTGTAAAAAAATGGGTAAAAAACCGTGCCTTAATTTTTATATAGAAAGATGTACAGCGCCATGTTC
Source organism: Methanofastidiosum sp. (assembly GCA_035362715.1). Taxonomy (NCBI): domain Archaea; kingdom Methanobacteriati; phylum Methanobacteriota; class Candidatus Methanofastidiosia; order Candidatus Methanofastidiosales; family Candidatus Methanofastidiosaceae; genus Candidatus Methanofastidiosum; species Methanofastidiosum sp. Next base: position 11,759 of record DAOSDU010000023.1, on the reverse strand, counting down.
TGATCCTAAATCTAAAGAGGAGTATAATAACAGAGTAGATGAGCTATTGATGTTTTTTGAAAACAGAGGAGAAGAGCTAATATCAAAGCTAAGCGATGAAATGAACTCCTCCTCGAAAGATCAGGAATACGAAAAAGCCTTAGTTCTAAGGGATAAAATAGATGCAATCAGAAAGTCAATGGAGCAGCAGAAAATCTTCCTAGATACCCCAATAAATAAGGACATCATAGGCTATTACGACAAAGAATCAATATGCATCTGCGTAGTTATGGTGAGAGGCGGGGTACTTACAGGAACTAAAAATTACCAAATAGAAGAATCCTTGTTTGATAGAGAGGATACTTTGTCATCATTTCTAAAGCAGCATTATAGGGAAGAATTTTTGCCAAACAAAATTATCTTGCCTTTTGATATACCCGATAAAGAGGAGATCCAAGAATTTTTATCAAACGGGAAATATGATATAAAAATAACTCCGGCTTCATCGATTCGTGAAAAGGAAGAAGTGCTTCTTGCAACAAAAAATGCCGAGCTTTACTTATCATCGAAAAAGAAATCACCGCTCGAAGGGATTATGACTTCACTTGGCCTTGAAGATCTACCCAAAAGAATTGAGGGGTATGATATTTCAAATATAGGCCCAGAGATAATAGTGGGATCTCAGGTAACTTTCATTGATGGCAAACCGTCAAAGGAGAACTACAGAATATATAAGGTAAAGACTGTGATTGGCCAGGATGACATATCTTCCCTAAGGGAGGTACTAAACAGACGATTTAAGCACAAAGAATCACTGCCAGACCTTTTATTGATTGACGGTGGAAAGGGTCATTTGAACACGGCCCTTGATGCACTCGAATCTCTCGGCCTTGAAATACCAACTGTTGCCCTTGCAAAGCAGGAAGAGGATCTTTATCTTGAGGATGGGCTAAATCCAGATATGGATGCTGACTCTAAGAACCTTCTAATGAGGATTAGGGATGAGGCCCATAGATTTGCGATAAAGAATCTAAGAAACATGAAAAGAAAAGCAAGCATTCACTCCCCCCTAGATGATATAAAAGGTCTTGGACCTAAAAGAAAATCCAGGCTACTTGAAAGATTTGGATCTATTGAAAATCTAAAGAATGCAAGAATTGAGGAGATTGATGATGTTATTAAAAACAGCGCCCTTTCCGAGGGTATTTTTAATTATGTTAAAGCTTTGAAATAAGATTATCGATAGACGAAATTGGATACCCAAAACAAAACCTATATATATGACACGCTTCAAATATGGATATGGATTCTGGATTCGCTGAACTATTATTAAAGGCAAAGGATAAAATTCTTGAATCCAAGGGTTCTAAAGTCAAGATTATTTCTCATATCGATGCCGACGGAATTTCCGCTGCATCAATTCTGTCCCTTGCATTGGACAGGCTCAACATTAATCACGATGTTCATTTTACCTCTCTTGATGGTATTCCTGCTTCCCATTTAGCAGATCTCACCATATTCCTTGATATGGGAAGCGGTCAGATAGATTATTTAATGTCAGAACATAAAGACAAGGATATAATTATCCTAGACCACCACCAGGGGGAGTACCCCGAAACTCCTTTTCTAGAAGTTAATCCAAACAGATTTGGGTATAGCGGATCGGAGGAGGTCAGCGGTTCAGGACTAGCATATCTTTTGTCTTTAGAACTTGACAGTAACAACAAAGATCTATCTTCAATTGCAATAGTCGGAGCAGTTGGGGATATGCAGGGCTCCTGGGGCGGGCTAAAAGGATTAAATCGGGACATCCTCTTAGATAGCATAGAGGTAGGTTTGGTCAAAGCCGAAGAAGATTTACTTTTGTACGGCCGGTCAACAAGGCCTATCTACAAATCACTTCAGTATTTCTCAGACCCCCCAATACCGGGCGTTACGGGAAGCGATTCGAATGCAATGGCACTTCTAAATAGCTTGGAAATCCCTTGTTATGAAGGTGACTGGAGAACTGTGTCAGACATGACATGTGATGAGAAGAGAAAGCTTGCAACAGAAATAATAAGAAAGACAATAACGGCAGTCCCTCAAGAATATGTTTCTTTTATCCCACAGATGATTATGGGAGAATCTTACTCACTTATCCAAGAAGAGGATAGAAGCCCTTTGAGAGATGCTTCAGAGTTTGCAACTTGTCTTAATGCTTGCGGTAAAAATGGCAGACCTGAAGTAGGATTTTATGTCTGCAAGGGTAACAGAGGAATATACTACGATATACTGTTAGGACTACTTAGAAAGCACAGAAAGAATATTGCACGAAGCATGAGCCTTGTTGAGAGCAGAGGGGTGGTCATGAAAGGGAAGTTTCAGTACTTTGATGGAAGCGGCATAAATGATACAATAGTAGGTACCGTGGCAAGTTTAGTTCTTGGAAATAGAGATACTGACCCCTTTTTACCTATAGTTGCTTATACAACGTTGCCGAATGACCCAAATGTTTATAAAATCTCTGCACGCTGCTCAAGATTGTTGGTACTTAAAGGCTTAAATTTAGGAAAAGAGATAAAGAAGAGTGCAGAATCTGTAGGTGGCAAAGGAGGAGGCCACCCCCCAGCATGTGGGGCCTATGTACCAATTGAAAAGTTAACAGAATTTTTACATATATTTGAAGAGAATATAGCAACTAGCATATAGAGTGTTTTTTATGAGTGGCTTTAATGTTTCTGAGGATCTTACCATTCCAGAAGATAGGATTTTTTTAAATCCTTCTGATGAATTTTATATTAATTATCTAAAACCATATTATGTCATTACAAAGGACGGGCAGTACCTTTTTGCTTCTACACAAAAAGGGAGGAGGCCAGATCAAGTCCATTACATGGTGCCAAAAGGGTATAAGCTTGGAGTAGGCCAAAAAGGATTTGATATTGTTACAGGAAAAGCTATTTTTAGCATAGTCATGGACTATCTTAGAGCGAAACCTAAGCTTATTGTTGCAGATGGTATACAGGGAGAAAATGGATATGAAGTGGGTATAAGGTCAGTTGTAAGCGTAGAAAATCCACAAAGTGCTTACATCTCATGGATGGGAAAGATGATGGTGTTCCCTCCAAAAGACGGGATAAAACCAAGCTGCTACAACTTCATAGTTCCTGAAAAACTTCCAGAAGAATATGTTAATCGTATAAAGAAAGTCTGGCCAGAATACAATGAGAACGAGCCACTTTCACTTTATGATTTTACTGAGATGAAAAACGATATTAGATGTGTTTTGAACCTTGGAATCGATTATTTTGGTGGCGCCTTCAAAAAACCCAATTTAACTATGGTCTGGAACAGGGGAGAATCTGATGAGATGATCTCCTTCCATGCGGGACTTTCTGAAAGCTCTGTTATAATAGGACTTAGCGGTACGGGGAAAACTACACTGACCGTTGGGCCCAATCTTGAACAGGATGATGCTATTCTAGGTAAAGTTATTTCTAAAGATGGAAAAATAGTTGACGTAAAACTAGTTGGCCTTGAAGCTGCAAGCTTTGCAAAATCAGAAGGGCTGTCTGAGAAAAGCCCAGAGTATCCGGGTTTGATGAAATCTAAAGACAGAAAACATATTGTTTTGGCAATGAACATTGACTGCGAAGGTGTCGAATACGTTAAGAAAAGCATAAATGGTTACAATGTAGAAATCCCCGAGGCAACTGGCGAAGTAGGCTCATTACTTACCAAGAGCTATGAAAAGAGTGGAACAACTAATGGCAGATTCATTTTTCTCTTCAGTGATTTGAACTCTTCTTGGGGCAAAAAGGACAAGTACCTCAGAAATTTCGTTTTGAGCTTTAAGAGATATGATATATTTAATCCCATAATTAAGGTGACTGACCCACTTATGGCAGTTGCATTTGACAGTGCTTGTGAGAGCATAATTACCTCTGCTATTTCAGGTAAGGTTCCCGGAACTAGGGTAAGATCTTATTCTGCAACTGACTTTATGGCAAGAGAGCAAGCCGATCAGGCAGTTCTGAAAAAGAAAGTATTCTTGGACATGGGACTTGGGCATAATGGGAAAATAAACTTTTTAATCATCAATACCGGTTTTGTTGGTGAGTTTGATCTAGAGGGCAAATCTATTGGTGGAGAAAAAATTACTGTTTCAGACTCAAAAACACTCCTTAAACTCTCTGCACATGGACTTATTAAAAACTGGGTAGAAGATCCAGTTTACGGCTACCTAGTTCCATCACCTAAAGAGCTCAGTGAAGTTCATAGTATGAAGAATTTTGGGGAGAGATTCAACCCTCTTAATTATTATTCCCCCCATGATTATTTGGAATTTGTCAAGATTGATATAAAAGAAAGAAAGAATTTCCTCCACAATATTTTTTCCTCGCAAAGTAAATTTGCATATCTAGAAGACATCATAAGCATCTGGGATGAGATTAGAATACCTTCGCAAAAAGAAATCAAAAAATTCTATGACGCTTATTATTAGTGAACACCGAAAAGCTTTAAAATAAGTTCATTTAACTTCATGTAGCCCGGCGTGGCCTAGTCTGGTTAGGGCAGTGGACTGTAGATCCACGGATCGCTGGTTCAAATCCGGCCGCCGGGACTTTTGAGTTTTTTCTTATTGATTTCTAAATTAAGCTTCACTTTTATTGGCCTTATCAATCTCATCGATATCTTGCTCTTCCATAAAGAAAAGATCAGGAAATTGGTATTTGTCATTGATTTGGTAATATCTTTATCGCATTCAATACATAAAATTTCAGAAAGCAACCTTTATATTTCCTTAAATATTTATTAATCTATGTTCCGTTTAGAATTACGCTGGAAAATTCTAATCATCTTATCGGTATCTGCAATTCTATCATTTTCTCTGTGGTTTAGTGCAAATGCAGTAATACCAGAATTAACAGAGTATTTCAGTCTTACAAATTCTGAAAAAAGTTTATTGAGCATAATAGTTACAATAGGATTTATTGTAGGGGCTCTAACTTATGCAGTTCTTAACTTGCCAGATGTATTTAAAACAAAAAATGTATTTGCCATCTCTGCCGCACTGGGAGGGGTTACAAGTTTCATCGTGGCATTCTTCGTAGAATCTTTTTTTGCATTATTGTTGGTAAGATTCTTTACAGGATTTTTCTTAGCTGGAGTCTATCCACCAGGTATGAAGCTGGCATCTTCTTGGTTTCAAAAAGAAAGAGGGTTTGCAGTTGGATGCATGGGGGCCTCATTGGCACTAGGTTCTGGAATGCCATATCTTTTTAATCTAACAAGTATACCTGAATGGAGAATACTAATAAGTTTCTCAGGCCTTGCTTCTTTGGTCAGCGCCATATTAGTGTTTGTATTTGTAAAAGAAGGACCATACACTGCAGGAACAATAAAATTCAGGATAGATAATCTAAAAGACATTTTGAAAAATGAGAGACTTAAATTAGTAAATTATGGATATTTTGGCCATATGTGGGAGCTCTATGCAATGTGGGCGTGGATTCCAATTTTTTTGAGGGAATCATACTTAAGATCTGGGGCCAATAATAATTCAATATTTTTCTTTTCATTGATCACTTTCTTAATCTTCTTATTTGGATCTTTAACAACATTCTTCGGCGGTATTTTTGCAGATAAGATTGGCAAAGCAGATTTTAATATTTTGATGCTTTCAATAAGTGGTTTTTGTTCGTTGATAATCGGATTTACTTTTGGAGTTAATAATGTTGCAATGATTATTATTGCCTTGATTTGGGGAATGGCGGCTGTCGCAGATAGCCCCCAATATTCGGGACTTGCCACAGAAGTAGGCGATAAAAAATATATGGGAACAGCAGTAACAATCCAACTTGCAATTGGGTTCTTTATATCAATTATCTCAATTAAGCTAATCCCAATAGTTGTAGACATTGTCAGCTGGAAGTATACATTCTCAATCCTATTTTTAGGGCCACTATTTGGATTGATATCTTTAAAAAAATTAAGAGCTAAGAAGGGGAAATAATAGTGAATCAAACTTTAGCATGTAGTTCGAACAGAGATACTAAAAAATCGAATAGAATAATAAGGGCGATATTGCTCATTACAGGAACAATTTCTTTGGTAATTGGGATAGTCGGTATATTCATACCTCTTTTGCCAACTACGCCTTTTCTTCTACTCACTGCAGCATGTTATGCACAGGGTTCAGATAGATTCTACAATTGGCTCTTATGCAACAAATTGTTTGGAAATTACATTAAAAACTACAGAGAAGGGAAAGGCGTTGCGTTAAACGTAAAGATTATCTCTCTTTTCCTATTATGGACAACTATATTATTCTCAGTTGTTTTTGTAGTTTCAGCCCTTCTCATCAAAATAATATTGATTACAATAGCAATCGCAGTTACAATTCATATATTTACCATCAGAAATATAAAAAATCAAAAGTTAAACTTGTGATTATGAATTTATAGATAGTTTTATTTAGAAATACTTTTATAGTCGCATTAATTAGTACTTCTAATGGAAGAGATTTTTACAAATGTTTTTATTGATGGTGACAAACTTTATACAAAAAATCTTATTAAAGGGGAAAGAGTATACGGCGAGAAGCTAGTTGATTTCAAAGGAAGAGAGCTCCGTGAATGGAATCCGCGAAGATCAAAACTTGCGGCCGCTATAATGAAAGGATACAAGAATCTACCTTTCAAGAAAGACTCAAAGATCCTTTATCTTGGTGCTGCGACAGGTACCACTGTTTCTCATATCTCCGATATTGTTGAAAATGGAAAAATATTTTCTGTCGAGATGTCTGAGAGGAGTATGAGACAGTTCCTTAATATCAGTGAAGTACGAGATAATATCTATCCAATTCTAGAAGACGCTTCAATCCCCAATCTCTATTCAGGCTTAGTAGAACAGGTTGACTTTATTTACCAGGATGTTGCTCAAAAGCATCAGCACGAAATCCTAATTAAGAATTCAGTGTATCTCAAAAAAGGTGGCATGGCATTCTATTGCGTTAAGGCAAGAAGCATTGATTCGAGCAAACCACCAGAGGAAATATTCAAAGAGGAAATAAAACATCTTGAAAAAAAATTTAACATTGTAGATACAATTGACCTTTCACCATATGAAAAGGACCATATAATTATAATAGCAATCTTAAGGTGATTAATTTGGAAAAGGTAAAACTTAGATTAAAATTGTTGGCATCTTACCTCGAAAATGGAGATATGAAAAAGGCAAGAGAAAACTATCTTCAGATTGCAGAGCATCTGGGGGACTCAGAATTCAATAAAGGCTATGCAAAGGCCGTTAATGGTATAGTAACCTCTATGGAAAAAAATGATAGGGATTCAATAATATGCAAGGTAGTCTCAAAAGAGTTTGACAAAAGAGATCTTAAAAAACTCCTGCTTGAATCTACAAAAAGGGCGTCAGATGCCTTTAGGACTGAAGAAGAAAAAGGTTTTGAAACTGCATGGGTAGACCTACTCTCTATTTATGTTGAAAGAGCCAAAACTTAAAACTTTATCAAAAGTACCTTTGCCTTTTCTTCAATATAATAAATCCTTTTCAGGAGTTTATTCTTTTCTTCCCTATCGTTGTCATTTCTAAAGTTTGTCCTTTCAAGCTCTGTTCGTAGCTTAGATAATTTTAATACTTCCCTGAAGCTATCCTTCTTATCAAGGTTCTCAGAAAGCAGCTTGTATTCAATGGATTTTATGGTCTCTCTAAATCTATTTATAGCTATTGTGTCTTCTCGTGTTCTTTCCTCTGAAAACTTTTGTTCAAATCCTTCTAGTTCAGAGTATATTTCTCGGAATTTTTCTGTTATTTTTCTGCCCTCGGCCGTCAATCTTATGAATCTAATTCGCCCTTCCTTGTAAGATTCGACTAACCCAACTTCTTCCAACTCTTTTAAGATATTGAAAACATGAGGGTATATTGAGCCAACCTCTTCTGCAATGACCGTCGGGTATCTAGGCTTTTCATCTTCAAGCATGCTAAGCAGGATCTCGACAGTTTTTCTATTGAAAAAAAGCTCCTTTAAGTCATCCATAAAGACTTATTTACACCTAACCTTAAAATAATTTGCCTTCTACGATGGCAAATAAAAATCATGCCAACATCAAGTAGCAAAATATTTAAATCAATCCTCAAAAGTACATTACGGGATAAGATGAGTCTTATAGATAAAAAAGGACCACACGTTTGTGTTAATTGTGATAATCTTGTTCAGAAAGATGACGAAAAAGAGGTAGGCATATGCTCAATTGCGGCTTCTACAAAAACAATCTTTAAGAAATACTGCCAGAAATGCGACGAAAGATCAGCACTTACAGGGGACCTCTGGATATATATCGATGGAGAAGATTGGGGTTGATTATATAATCATTAATAGATTTAATATATAGTGCCCTCCCTTTGATTTATTCTTCTCACATTGGAACTGAAAAATAAAACTTAGCCCCTTCTCCCAATTTACTTTCTACCCATATTTTGCCTTTGTGAGACTCTATAATCTTTCTAGCTATCGCCAATCCAAGTCCAGTACTTTTTTCTCCCCCAGTTTTTTTTGTGCTAGCCTTACCAAAGAATTTGAACAAATTGCCTAGCTCATTTTCTGGTATCCCCTGCCCTTCATCTTTAACAGAAACTACGATGCTGTCCTGATCTTTGTAACACCTTACATATATTTTTGAATTTGGAACAGAATATTCAATTGCATTAGATAAAAAATTAGTAAAAACTTGACTTATTTTAGGCCCATCGATATTGACAAGGCCAATATCGTTATCGTAATCAAATTTTATAGTAACTTCTTTCTTTTTAGATTTAAATTCCAATCTCTCAATGTTTTCTCTTAAGAGAGACACTAAATCCGTTAGCTGTTTGTTAATGGGAACTTGCCCAGATTCTATTATTGAAACATCCAGAAAATCATCGATAAGTCTCCTCATAAGTTCACTTGCAGAAAGGATATTCTCTATAAACGTTTTTGATTTTTCACTTAATTCAGGGTTTTCAAGTAAAAGAAATTCGCTATAATTCATAATCAATCCCAATGGATTCCTTAGATCGTGCGCTGCCATGCCTAAAAAATTATTCTTAAGCTCATTTAAAGATGTTAATTGAATGTTTTTCTTCGTTAATTCTCTCTGCGCTGTAGCTAATTCATTGTTCAGACGCGCTAACTCTTCGTATAAATCCCTATCTTTTGTTTCTTGTTGTTTTAGATAAGTATCAATATTTTTCATCGCCATTCGTAAAGAATTTAATTGTTGATTATTTATATTGCTAATTTCTTCTATAAAAAGAATTGTTTCATCTCTGGAGCTGACACCAAATATTAATAATTTATCTTCAACCAAAAAACCAGAAAAGTACATAACAGTTACTTTTCTCTTTGAGGACATATTCATTTCCCAATCTAATGCTACCTTCTTATCAAGTATATTTTTTAGAAACTCGTGACATTTCTCCCAACTTCCAGAATCAAGCAGAGTATAAAATGGTTTGTCAATATATATTTCATTTTTCAATTCTACGTTTTTATGTATAAATTCAATAACTTCTCCGTCTAAATTACATGAACAGGCCAAACCCTTAATAGTATTTTGTGACATTTGAACTCCTTAGGTATTAATCCAATAGTTTTTGCATTTTGCTTATCATCAAATCTAAATAAGCAGTAACTTCAAGTGCATTTTCAGTTGGTAAAATCTCTGTAATGACCTCCCTATATATTTTAAATCTATTTACAATATGTTCCATCTCCACGCCATCGTGTGGTAGTCTGTCCTTTGCCCATTTTATTTCGTCTTCTAAGAGATTAATTTCACCCATAGACATAGCAGCTTCCAACATCTTAGTGGTAAACTCCATCCCTGAAGTTAAAATTTTAGGGGCGTCTTTACCGTGATGCTTTATTTCGTCTTCTCTTTTTAAAGCAAGCGCTACAGTTTTTTTGATAATATCTGGCGATGATTTCTGGAAATATTCTAATGTTTCTTTAGAAATAGCAGGTAATTCATTTGACATTTGATTTCACACCTTGATTAATAATAATTTTATTGGCTAAAATAATAGCTTCTAAAGCATTAGATGTACACGCATCAGCCCCAACCTTTTTCCACATTTCTGGTGCTAAAAGGAAGGGCCTACCTCCGACAAAAATTTTTATAGGGGGAATCAAGTTGGATTCACGAATTTGTTTGATTAAAGTTTTTACATTATCTACATTATAATGAATTGAAGCGGATATTGCCAATAAATCAGGTTTCATGCTCTTAATAGTATCTATAATGCTTGGAGTTGGAGTATTTGCACCAAGATAATAAGTATCCCAACCCTCCATTTCAAACAAATCGGCCAACATTCGAATACCTATTTCATGTAATTCTCCTTCCACGCATGTTGCTATCATCTTGTATCCGTTTTTACTACTGCTAAATATGTAAGGATAAAGCTGAGACATAATCATTTGAGTAGCGGCTGTGCAAAAGTGTTCTTGAGCCACAGAAATCTGATTAGTTTGCCACAGACGCCCAATTTCATGTTGGGAAGATTCAAATACATAAAGATAAATATTTTTAATATCCGTGCCTTGTTCAACAGCTTTTAATATCAAACGACTTGCTGCATCTTTATTAACTCTTAGAAGGGAATCTAAATATACTTTGGCTAGGTCATAGAAATCTCCTGCTTCAATTTCGAACTCGTTCATAATCCTTCCTTCCATTGGCATTCCTTCTCGTCCATCTTATTTTCCATAAAAACCATTATTGATTCTTAGTATAAATCTTTATTTATTGAAAAAACAGTAGCCGGGGGCGGATTCGAACCACCGTCTCAAGGTCCAGAGCCTCGAAGGATTGACCACTACCCTACCCGGCTATTAGAATCAAAAGATTAATCTCTGTTAATAAGTTTTTCTGTTTCACTCATATAGGCAAAACTCTCTTTCTCTAATAAGGTCCTAGCCGAGAAATCAGTGAACAGCTCATTGAATCTTCTTTTCAATGTCCGGATAACATAGTCATCGTAGTACATATCGCAGTTTGTTTCGATATCGTAGAGAAGGAGGTAATCTGGTGAAGAAGGAGTTGCATGTAGAATAGTCTCCCCGTTTAAAGCAGATAATATCGCACTCTCACTTAATTCTCCTTTTGTATAATCAACTATAGGTCCGACAATCCTCCGGATCATCTGCCATAAAAATCCAGTGCCTTTAAACTCCAAGATATAAACTGGCCCTTCTTTTCTATAACTTGTTTCAATAGTCCTTTTAGTATCTTCAATCCCATTATACTTAGAAAATGAAAAGAAATCATGAGTTCCATTGAAAAATGAAAGTCCCTTTGAAACAAGATCTTCATTGTATCCGTTGTCGAAAAGATAATATCTATAACTCTTGGTGAGAGGAAACTTAATGGATTTACTAGTTTTTGCGTATATCCAGATATCTTCCAACGAATGTGTCAATCTTTTCATATTAAGATCCTCTTCAACTTCAAGCCTTAAGATATTAGAAAGAGCGGAAACTCCTCTGTCAGTCCTTGATAAAAACCCGTAATTAATTGCTTTGATGCCCTGGTCATCCAGAGCTTGGACTATATCGCCTTCAACTGTTCTGACATTTGGTTGTGATTGTGAACCGTGAAACTCCCTCCCGTTATAAGCAACCTTAAGATAAATCATCAAATAAGATTCATAAAAAAATTTAAAAGGGTTTTTATACGATTTCAATAATAAAGTTCTTGTCCTTTATGACATTTACTTTCTTACCTTTTTTGAAG
>DAOSDU010000022.1 GCA_035362715.1 Methanofastidiosum sp. | reverse complement strand
ATAGTAAAGAAAGGTATTCAACTTGAAGTTCCATTTGAAAAAACATGGAGTTGCTACACAGAAAATGATAACGCTTGTGGAGTTTGTGATTCCTGCAGATTAAGGCTCAAAGGATTTCAGGATGCAGGAGAAAAAGATCCAATTAAATATTTGTGAGGATTTTATATGGATACCCAAAATAACATAAATATACTTGTGGCAGAACAGGCATTAGAGCTTCTTAAGAAGACATTGGAAAGTACACGATTTGAAGGTGTGTGGAAAAAGAAAGATGCCCTTCAGATTACCGATTCAATGAAATCAGACATCATGGCAATTAAATTTTCATACGCCGAAAAAGAAGACATAAGTGAAATAACTAAGCCTATCAGAGAAAAAATATCTAAACTTCAATCAGCTCTCGGTGAAGGCTGGAGCTCCAATTTCCTTTCTAATTCAAGAAAAGAAAACAAAACCTCTACAAAAATGGGGATTGCTAAAATTATTTTCTCTATGAATACACTATATTTTATTGATAAAAGAATAAAGTTGGATAACAAATATGGTGTGGATACTCTTGTTGGTAAAATTCTTTCAGTCTCAAAGGTATCTGATTCTCTTTTAATATGTAATGTTGATATAAAAAGGGCCATCACAGTTTTGACAAATGATATGTCTATAAAGGATGGAGATATTGTTGCAGTTTCTATTTTGCCACCAAGGGAATTCTATGGCCAGGTATCTGAAGGGATGTTCTGCGGGATTCATGGAGTTTTGAGAATTGAAGGTGAAATCGGAAACAGAGCGGAAATACCAATTGATGGATATAAAGAAACTATGAATATGGTCCAGGATTTCCTAAAGCATTGATGGAATTATGCACATGACCACTAAGTCATCATTTCCAGCATTGATATAACAGTGTAATTCGTTTGGTGGGATGTATATAACGTCATCTTTTTTTACTAGGCTTTTGCCATTTTCAGTCTTTAAAAATCCTTCACCTTTTAGGATAAAATTTTCATGTTCCCACTCATGTCTGTGGTATGGGGAATATCCTTCTTTTTCAATTTTCATTATTCGCATATAGAAATTTTTTGCCCCTTGATCTTCACCAACCAAAGTAGTTATAGAAACACCTTTAGCATTATCCGCTTCAATTTTATTTTCTTTTATATCTTGAACATTTTTATGAAAAATCATAGTATCACATGTTTTTTGGGCAATATAACTGTAAATGTACTACCTTTTCCATATTCTGATTCAACATTAATTATTCCATCGTGCTTTGTTACAATATCTAATGAAATTGGAAGTCCAAGACCAATGCCTTGTTTTAATTCATCATCTACTTCTGCCCGATAGAATTTTTCAAAAATATTATCGATATCCTTTTTCTTGATTCCAGTACCTTTATCTTTAATTTTTACTTCTAGTGTATGTTCTTTTTCTTCTATCTTGATTTTTATTTCTCCCTTTTCATTTGAGAAGTTTACTGCGTTTTCTATTAGATTTACAAAGACTTTAGTAAGCTTTGGTCTATCTCCTTCTAGGTAAAAATCTTTACCAATTGAACTTAAAGATAAATTTACATTTTTCTTATTCGCTAAAATAATAAAATCTTGTACTATTGTTTTAATTAATTCATTAAGGTCAAATTTCTCAATAATAAGTTTTCTACTTTGAAGACCTAGCAAAGTAAACTCTTCAAGTTCTTTGACCAAAGAACTCAATCTCTGTACGTTTCTTTGGATAGAAGTAATCATCTTTTTGTTATGAGGATCAATTATATCTAGATTAATAAATTCATTACTTACGCTAATAACAGCAAGAGGATTATATAATTCATGTGCTATCGCATCAATAAAATCTTTCTTTGCCTTGTCTGAGTTCTCCAACTGATTGTAGGCTTCTTGAAGTTTCTCTGTTTTATTCTGGACTTCAATTTGTAAAGTTTTGTTGAAATTTTCCCTTATTTGAGAGGTCCTTTCTAATTTTTCAGTCATCTCATCCATTTGTCTTGAAAGAACTGCTATTTCATCATCGCCTTCAAAACCTACTTTCAAATTAAAATTACCTTTGCCCACTTCTTCCGATTGCCGAGATATCTTTTCTATAGGATTAACTATCTTATCTCGTATATATCTAGATAAAGAATAATTTATGCCCAAATCTATTAAAACGATTACAGTAATAATAATAAAAAAAGTTTTAATGATAGTTTCATCTACAGAATAATCAAAACTTATTAAGATAATAGCAATAATACATCCAATTCCAATTATAATTATATTTGTAATGTACAATATTTTTATGCGAAGGGAATCTAGTTTTTGTTTTATGCTAGTATCTGGTTTTAGAAACCCATACCTAAAAACAGCGTAAGAAAAAAAAAGTAACATAAATGAATTGGTTATTGGAAGAACAAAAATATTACTCATAAATTCTGATTTAATTTCAAAAATTCTAAAGAATGTATTTGTCACGATACTAGTTGCAATAGGTATTAAAGCTCCAATAAAAGCTATAATGTATTTTTTCTTTTCAATACTGGATGAAGTATTCTTATACGACATTAAAAGTAAACCTAATCCATATAACAAACAGATAGAATAATAAGCATAAAAAATTGAAAAAAGAGGGCCGAAAACTTCAACATAGCCTGATTCCATAAGTGTAAAATCTTTTAATAATAATTCTGTTAATAAAGAAAGCGAGAAAAATGTACTTGGAAATACCCAATAAATGTCTCTAATAATTAATTTTCTTTTGACTACTTGAGAGCACCACCATATGAAAAAAGGTGGGACCCATATTACAAAAAAGATGTTTAGTTTTCCCCATATGAGGGGAAGATCTCTTATTTGTATTAAATAGTTTGTAATTATTATTCCGGCACTACAAAAAGCTAAAAATGAGAATAATATATTTATTTTACTTTTATAGTTTGATTTAAGTGAATAAAGGGATAATAAAATATTAAATAAAAAAGAAAGAATTATTAGATAATTCATAAATATCTATTCTGTTTTATTCAGTCATCCAAAAGTAATATTTCACTGGTGCATCCATCCACAAAACTGGGGCTGACAAATATACTGTTTCTGTTCCTTCATTTTCTTTTATATGCATTTTAATTAATTCATGTGTAGTTTTATCCATAAAATCACCTACCATTTATTTTTTTAATGATTAATATATAAATTTAACTAAATAAAGTTGCGAATTTCTCAATTTATTATATCTTTTAGTATATCCTCTCTTTTATTTTTAAATTTGTCAATGCTTGAAGATATTTTGTTTGAAGAATCTTCGAAAAATTCGTTTAGATAATACATATTATATCTCTTTATAGAATCAATCGCCATTTTTTGATACTTTAGAGACATGCCAAGTGTATCCTCTAAAATATTAGTTTCAATAAATCCAGCAGCAATATCCATTACTTCTGCTTTTCCCACATCAACTAAATTCTCATTTTCAAGATACTCAATAACTTTAACAAGGGGGTAAGTCATCTGGCCGGATGTAAAGTCATCTTTCCATCCAAGAACATCATTAAAAAGCTGCATCGAAGTTCCCCAGCATTCCATCATGGTAAAAAAATCTTTTCTTTTATTTTCATTTGACCCTTCAAGATACAAATACGATAAAATAGGGATTCTCAAATGGAATGCCTTTCTTGCCATTAGTTCATAATTATAATTTTTCATTTCCTCTGTCAATACGCCCTTATAGGTATAATGCTGTTTTTCAAAAAGAACTGCATTTGAGAAATATGTTAAAGTATCTTCCAGATCTTTAAAAAAACTTTCATTTCTTCCTATTAGCTTAAAGCATATCTCATACATCTTGAATTCACAGATGTTAGATAAAAGAAGTAAGTTCCTGTCAATTTTTTCTGGATTGTCCAGTATGTCATCAATAATCCTCAAGTGCATTATCCCATAAACATCAAGATTAGAGAGTTTTCTAGAAACATCTTCTCTGTCCTTAATATCAAATCCGTCTGAAAGCCAGCATGGAAAAAGAAGAAACGTGTTGAATCCTTTCAGAGAAACCTTGAATTTATCAAGAAAGGTAGTTCCTAAATCAGAGATTGGTTTTTCTAGCCCACCTATAAAACAATTGACATCGCCAAGTACCTGATTAATCTCTTTATCAAAATCATCAAAAAAAATCATAATATCCCTTCAAGCCAATCACTTATATCTTTTATTTCAAAGATATCTAGGGTATATACTCTCCTATCCTTATAAGGGATTTCATCGAGCGATTGCTTGAATTCTTTTCCTTTTCCAAATATGTCTCTTGAATGGTAGATTGCCTTGTGGACAATTTTGTTTCTGTGCGTAAAAAGAGCTCTTACTGTGTTTTCAAAGACATCATTTATCTCAAATTTTTTATCCAGTTTGATGTGGGCTATAGAAGACCATACCTTTGGTTCAGGATAAAAGGCCGAAGGAGGGACATCTCTTAAGATCTCAATTTCTGAATAGATTTTAGACATTACTGATAATCTAGAATAATCATCTTCTCCCGGATTTGAGATAAATCTCCTTGCAAACTCTTTTTGGTACAATATTGTTGCAGATTCAAAATTCATTTCAAATAATTTGAATGTTATCTGAGAAGATATGGCATAAGGAATACTTGAAACAACCGTATCAAAATTTTTGTCTTCAAACTTTAGGAAGTCATCGCAGACTATTTCAACATTATCAAAATTATACTCTTGTTTGAGAATATTTACAAGATCCTTATCCATCTCTACAGCAACGACTTTGTCACATACCTTGGATAGCTTTTCTGTGAGAAATCCCAAACCTGGACCTATTTCAAGGACTTTTCCCTTACCGTAGGAGGCCATGAATCTTAGAACTTCATCAGAAATAAGAAAATTTTGAGAAAAGCTTTTAGACGGTCTTATTCTGTATTTGTTTAAAAGATAAAAAAGTCTGTCTGGTATCATTCCATCTCTTTTGGGGGTCTGCTTACAAAAATAGAATATCTATCAACTTCTTGCATTTCATTGATTATTCTATTTATAATCATTTTTTTAGGATCTGGTATAGATGGAACTCTATCTTTTATATCGCTAAATGATTTGAATGGTCCTTTTTTCCTTTCGTCTAGGATCTCATTCATCAATTTTTTCCCAAGCCCTGGTAAAAGTTCAAGCTTGTGGTATCTAATTGATATGGGGCCTGAAGTAGTGAAAAACTCGACAAATTTTTGCTCATTTTCAGATACTATCTTTTCTACAATAAATCTTAATTCGCCCTTTGCTGTTGTGCTTAGCTCATTATAGCGAAGTCTTTTTTTAACTCGAGCTATTTTATCCCTTTTTCCTTTACCTATGAAAACTCTTTCATACATTGAAAGATCTTCTGATGGAACTACCTCTAGCAATGAGAAATAATTTTCACCTATTATATGTGCAATAGGTGTTCTCTTATGAGGTGGGAGATTTTCGCCTGGAAGGCCCTGTGGCAGGTAATCCAGAACTATTCCGTACTCCTCAAAAATGCCAGTTCTCATCATCATAAATTTCACTTATTTTTTATATTTTGCAATTACTTCCAATATGGATTTTACTTCCTCTTCGTCCAATATTAATCTTTCTTTTGAGAATATTACTTCGATATCTTTCTTGTCTTCTGGAACAATATCAACTATTTTAATTATATTTTCCTTTTTTAACCTTGGAACTTTTTCTGTAAGTTCGGCGGTGACTTTTTCTATATCCTCAATTTCCATTTTGCTGAATTTATTTGTATAATCTAATGAAATCCCTTGTTCATATCCCAATTCGATTTTTTCAGCTCTACTGGAAAGTATCTCTTTTACTTTTGTTATTGGAACAATATCTTCAGAGATTATTTCCTTTCCTATCATGAAAGAACCTCTATTAAAATACCTGTTTCTTCATATGTTCAGGTCTTGAAATAACAGTCTTTTCTTTATTTCCATCCATTACAGAAAGTAGATAAGCTGAACCCCTCTTTCCGACTACCTTGCCTGTTTTCCCGTGAAATCTTGGGAAGGGCATACCTTTATGGACAGATGGTTCTAAAATAACATGAACGGAGTCACCCACATCAAATACCTGAAGGATTCTTGATACAGGAACTTTTCCTCTTGTTCTCACATCTTTTGATAGTTTACCTCTTGTCTTTATTCTGAAACCATGAGATTTTCTAGCCATTATTACACCTTCTCTTCAATACTAATTACATTTAGCAATACACACTTTATATTCTTACCCAATAATTCTGCAATACTGGGATTTGTTCTCTCCTCATCTCCAGAGATAAGTTCTTTTATATAAAGTCCACCATCACAGTATATCTCTAGTGACGAGCAATTTTCCTTAGAGGTAAGAACTTTATAAACCTTTCTAATTCTTGTTTTATCAGCTCTTCTATGTACAACTCTGTTCGGGGTCTCCTGATATATGTCTCTGTCTATGAAAAATTCCTCTATTTTTTTCTTTTCTTCTTCAGTTAAACATGCATCAATCTCTGCCAAGTAAGTTTTTCTCATATGGGTATTTTTTATTTTCTCAACTACTTCCTTTTCAACAAAGCAAAGATCTGAAATTCTCACTTTCCCTTCATTAATTTGATTTACTTCTAGTTCTAGCTTTTGAAGATCAATATCTCGGATTTTTGGAGATTTTATTTCTAGAACAAATGGTCTACCGTTCCCAAGCATTAAAACATCGATGTCTTCTCTACCTGCGCCATGAAAAGATGAATCCGTACCTTTAGTTTCTTTTAAGAACAACTCGGATATTAACTCTTCAACGCTTACATCATACATTTTTCCAGTATTGCCACACTTTGGACATCCACGACCTTTGCACTTTGTACAAAACCATTTGGTCTGCGGGATTCCCCTAACTAGCTTGTTGTAACGGCCATAAATAAATAATGGATTAATAACATACTCAACTTTTGAATCGTATGGGTGCAGAAGTATAGTTACGTCTTCTTTTTCTCTTTTGAATTCCTTCCCTATAATGGCCCCTATCTCTTTTCCAAGTTCCCTATTTAGCTCCTGTTTGATACTTTCCTGGTACTGAAGGCCATATTTCTCCTTGAGCATTTCCTCTTTTTTCATGATCTCTTCAGGAATCTTTGTGCCCACATGAAATGTAAAAAACTCAAAATCAGGTGAGATATTTCTTAGAACGCCCTCTGTTCTTTCAAAAATATTGTCGCAAAGAAAACAGGGTTTTTGTTTGTTAAATTTAGTTGATAGTTCAGGATTCAAGCAAATCAATAAATTACGTATTACTTTGCCTCTCCTCTCATTTGTAGATATTGAAATCTTTCCAAACTGTCTTCCAAGGCAATGATCGCAGAGAACAATCTCTCTTAGAATATCCTTAGAAGTTTTCAATATCATGTAATCTTTATCTCTTTATAGTCCCTTAAAGGATTTGTCAATTAATCCGTAACAAATCTGTAACTTCTTTACTATCTCGTGCTCAGTTGCAGAATCTTTATGGAAGGGGATGCTCTCAAATTTTTGAAGAAGAGAATTGTATCTATTCTGGGCGTCCCATATTCTTGAGAGGAGGACTTCTCTGTCCTTGTACATTTTTATAAATTCTGTACAGCCTTCTCTTATCTCCATGATGTCTCTTTCATACTGTATTTCGTAATCTATCTGTTTTATGAGATTCTGGCACTGTTGAATTCTTTCCTTTAAGAGCTCTTGAGATTTCATATCTAGTTCATTTTCAAACTGTTTATAATTAGCAACTATGTCTTTGTATTCGCCTATCATTTCCATAACTAGGGCCTTATCTGATGGCTCAACATAGGAGTATCTTGTAATAAAGCTACCAATCTTGTTAACAATCTTATCAATCTTGCTCTGAACAATCTCTTTTTCGGCGTCCTTTATCCTACTGCTAAATTCAGACATCAAAGCCTCTATCTCAAGCCTTAGCTGATCATCATATTCTAGTAGCAGTCCCTGCTTTTCTTTAATCAAGGTCTGATACTCGTCTTTAGCTTCAGCTGTACTTCTTAGAACCTGCGCAAAACTATACTTTTCCAATAATCCTTTAACTCTTCTAATAAAGTATTGAAGTTCCTCTTCTTTGACTATTTCAGCGTGCTCTACTCTCTTCTTGAGCCTTGCAAGGATTTCATCAATTTCATCTCTTTTATCTTCAGCTATTATAGAAAGGATTTCATTTCTGGTCTTCATTAGATCTTTGTAAAGATCCCTCACTTCAAAGAGATTTGAGTTGATATAGCCCTGATCAAATTTAATGTCAAAAGTTTGTGCCCTTCTCAAAAGAATATCAATCTTTTGAAGCTCGTCTCCTTGTACCTCTTTTAGCATTGCACTTATTTTTTCTATCTTTCTCTCTATCTCTATTTCTTGTTCTGAATTTGCAAATACTACAATGTCTTCTTTTTCTTTCAAAAGATTCTGGAACTCTTCCTTCGCTCTTATTAGATTGTCCAATATTTTTTCTTCTGTGAAGTCCCCCATTTTCTTATTGAGGTATTCAATAAATTCATCAACGTAACCTTTCTTTCCATCTTCAATTTCCTTTATTCTGTTATCAAAGGCATTAAGATTTACATTGATTGCCTTTTCAAGTTCATAGTCAATCCCCACAGGGAGATTTTTTTGCTCTCTTCTAAGGCTGTTGTATAGAAAAACTGCTTCTTTGATGTTCGCATCTATGTGTTCCTTGGGATACTTCTCTAAATTATTAATTGTCTTCTCCAAGAAATCCTCTAGTATTTTGATTTTGGCTTCTTCAGTTTTGATAACTTTTTCCTGTATTTCGGATAAATTACTTTCAATTACAATCTCAAGGTCTGCAGGCAATCTTCTTTTTTCTTCAAGAAGTTTGTGGTACATCTCTCTAGCAGACTCTAAATCTGTATTTATCTTGGAATAATCAAATTCTTCCAAAGCTTTGTATGAATTCTCTAAAAAGTTCTCAAGTTCTCTTTTCTTGATTGCTTCAATATTTTTAACTCTCAAGTATAAATCGTTTAAGTTTTTCTCAATATTCTTACTCAATTCATTGGAAAATCTTGGATGTAATCTTTCCATATCTCTTGACAATGCAACATAAGTTCTCTCTGCCTCGGATAAATTTCCTGCAATGTAATCCTCGGTATATTTTTCAAGAGCCCTTCCGGTTCTATCATAGACAAAAGAAAGATTTTCAATTTCTCTTTTTTCAACATTTTCTATTCTTGAAAGCAAGTTATCTATAGAGTTTCTAACTTTTTCTTCAATTTTAGAGTCTATTGTTCCTTTCAGAGAATTTCCTATTTTGCTATACTTCTCATAAACCGCCCGTGAATCCATGGGATTTTCTAATATGTATTCTTCTGTAAAAACAGGAAGAAGTTTTTCAACTTCATCAAGGATAGTTAAGAGATCAATTCTTTTCCTATCTTCTATTTCTTTTATTCTCTCACTTAAAATTTTAAGATTATTGTCAATAAGTGTAGCTCTTCCACCTTTAAGTTGTCTCTTCTTTTCAATTAATGAGGAGTAGATTTCTCTAGTTTCATCAAAGTTTTCTGAAATGTATTGAGTGTTCAAATACCGGTTCTTTTCCTCAATTTCCTTTAGAAACATCTCATAATCTTTTTTGAGGAAGTTCTCGGCCTTCTCAAGTTTATCTTCAATTTTTGACAAGTATTTGTTTATTTCACTTTCAATTTCAGGAGATACATTTTTTGGAAGTTTCTTATTTTCTACATCAAGGAGCGAGAATATTTCAAGGACTTCAGTGTAGTTGTCAAGTATATACTGCTCTGTAAAAGCCTCTTCTTTATTTTTTACTTTTCTTAAAAAATTAATAAGTGAAAGTTCCTGCTCTTTTTCTGTTTCATCGATTCTATGTTTAAGCTCTAATAAATTTGAGTCAATCTTTTTTTGTATATCCCAGACAATAACTTTTAACTCATCAATATCGTCATAGATTTTCTGTTCTTCTAATTCAGTTCTCTCTTTATCACTAATAACATCGACATTTTCTATAATCTGCTGAAGTTTTTCTTCAAAGTTTTCAATTTCCCACTGTTTAATAGCTTCAACATTATGTGATTTTAATCTATCGAGAAATTCTTTATACCCGTCAAGCAGTCTTGATACTTCAACAATTCTTTCTTCGTTAGAAGTTTCAACTTTGGATATTTTTTCAGCCAATTCATCTATTTTCTTGTTTTCAAATGGCATAATAATAACACCAAGGCTATTTTATTATAGTAATATTTTTTATTTATTTTTACTGTTTTTATATATTTCTGCAAGGCTTAAGAGATATTCTTCTTCAGCAAAGTGCAACTCTGCAGGAACAACTAAAGTATGGGGGGGTAAGCCGTAGAATTCATTATTGAACCCAGCTAATTCCTCTATATCCCCGTATACGATTCTTTGATCATCGTGACTAATCCTTGAAATTACAATAATTTCTTTAATATTTTTGTTTTCATCAATCTTTTTTAGTATATCCATTGCTTCTCTTGGATTCATAAAGAGATTTTTCTCCCGCTTTACATCGAGCAACAGCATTGTATGGAGATTTCTTTCTTTATTTTCAATTATTACATCATAAAAGCTTCTTGGGAAGAAGTTTTCCTCGGGGTAGGGTATACTCGCAGTTTTTCCAAATCTATAAATATGGAGGCCAGTTTCAGCAATCGCTGAATAAATTGAGGAAGCGTGAAATATTTTTGTTTTAACTCCCTTTTTTATAGATCTTAATAGAATATCTGTGTGAGTTGTTGCAACAAGAGGGTCTCCGGATATAAGAAGTGCTACATCCTCAAATTTTGCAGTCTCCAGAAACACAGGATTCTTTTCTATGTCATCTCTAGAAAGAGGAATCACTTCTTTATTTAGGGCCTTTTCAAGCCATAGAAGATCAAAATCAAAATAATTAGTGTAAGTATCCACGTAAATATTATTGATTTTATCCAATAATTCAAAGGCTTTCAATGAAAGGTCTTTTTCTGACAGCCCAAGGCCTATAAGGTATAACATCTGTATTGTAAAAGTACTTTAAATATAAAAGATTTTAGATTCGATTTACTATATTTTTAAATAAATAGCGATTTTTATTAGAATTAATTTTTTAAAAAATATAAGAAAAAATAAAATATTATCAATATCTGAGATATTTTTGGAATTCCCAGTCGGTTACGTACATCGAGTAGTCTTTCCAGACCTTCTTCTTGTGTTCAATATATTTCTCGTATATATGCTTCCCAAGGGATTCTCTTACTACCTTATCCTTTTCCAGTTCTTTTATGGCCTCTCCAAGGTTTATTGGTAAGGTTTCTATACCTCTTTCCTCTAACTCGGCCATTGATAACTCGAATATATCGTAGTCAACTGGTTCAGGTGGCTCAATCTGATTTTCAATTCCATCCATTCCAGCTTTTAGCATAGCTGTAAACGCAAGGTAGGGGTTACAAGTTGGGTCAGGAGATCTAAACTCTAGCCTCAAAGCCTTTTCATTAGTTGGGTCGTATCCAGGCAATCGTACTAGAGTTGTCCTGTTAGCCCATCCCCATGAGATATAAACAGGAGCTTCATATCCTGGAACTAATCTCTTATAGGAGTTTACAGATGGAGAGCAAATTGCTGTTAGTGCTTTAGCATGCTTTAAAATTCCACCTACGTACCATCTACCCTTGTCGGACAAATTCTTTGTCTTTGGGTCGTAAAATATGTTTCTACCGTTTTGGAATACACTTTGGTGGCAGTGCATACCGTTTCCAGCTTGACCGTAGAATGGTTTTGGCATATAAGTAACTACAAGCCCCTCTTTAGCGGCTATGTTTTTTACTACTTGTTTGTATGTGATAACGTCATCTGCTGCTTCAAGGGCACTTTCCTTAAATCTAAAATCAATTTCGTGCTGACCATCTCCTACTTCGTGGTGGGTGATCTCGCTTTTGACACCCATCATTTGCATGTATAGGCCGGCTTTGTTTCTAATTTCTTCTCCCAGGTCAAGAGGTGCAAAATCTGCATAGCCTCCTGAATCATGAGGTACAAGTTTCCCGTTTTCTTCTTTTAATAAGTGAAACTCAATTTCAGGCCCAAGATAAAATTCCATTTTGTCTTCTGCAAGCTTTTGTATTTCCTTTTTTAAAAGACTCCTCGGGTCACCCTCAAAAGGTTTCAAAGTTGTTGGGTAACATACATCACATATTATCCTTGCTTCATCAAGCCACGGAATTATTTTGAATGTGTTAGGGTCTGGCATCAAAACGCTGTCGCTGTGGGATATATCTGTAAATCCCTTAATTGAAGAACTATCAAAACCCATTCCAGATTCGAATACAGAGTCCAGAAGGTCTACAGATATTGAAAAGTTCTTTGGTATCCCAAGCATATCCACAAATTGCAATCTAACGTATTTTATGTTCTTATCCTTAATTATTTTCTTTACCTGTTCTTTGTCCATTTAATTCCTCCAAAAATATTTTTTATATCTACCCATTTGTCTAGGTATTTGATAGAAAAAAGAAGTATCATCTAGTATTTAATACTTACTGTTATATAATGGCTAATTTAGGTCTAATAAGGACTAAAAAAAAGATAAAATGGCCTAAAATAATCAAATAAAATTAGGTAATAAAAAGTAATTCATCTCTCCAGTCATCCCTAATTCTTCCGTTTTTTATATTTAACATTGGCATATAATTGTGGAAGAATCTTATCGGATCTGAAAGCCTTATTGTCTGGACATCTTCTATAGAATCGGGGCCATGATTTTTCTTTAAAGATGGAACAATTATTTTGTTAAAGTTTTCTACTATGTCCTCATCCCTTTCTCCTTCTAAAATCATAACAAGAGCAACTCTCCCATCAACCTCTGCAAGGAATGATTGGTAAATATGCTCAGTAAATACTGTTCTAACATTATTTTCTTCATTAATCTCCCGAATAAATTGAGTATATGGGAGGCCAAGTTTAAATTTTATTAGATAGAGATGTCTGGCATTTATTTTCCCGATACCCGACTTATCTAGATTTACATTTAGATAATAATGAATAATGCCCTCTTCTTCAAGTTTCTTCCTTTTTCTGTAGACGGTTCTTACGGGAACTCTTGTCGCCTTGCTTATTTGATTATCGCTGCTTCTGGGATTTCTTATTAAAGCTTTGATGATTAACTTTTCTTGCTCATCAATAGTTCTTCCCCTTAAGATACAAATATCTTTTACCATAGTAATTCCTCTATTTCATGCCAGAATAATATATTATCCTACCTAATCAGTATATAAAATTAACTATTATGAAACATTAGTGCCATAAAATAGCAATATGCGAATATCTTGATATTGGCAAATAGCAAAATATTTATAAGAGATTTAGGCATTTGTAATCATAGTCGTGGTTTTATGAAATCATTGGATCAAGTTGATGTCGAAATTTTTAATGCAATTGAAGATGAAAAAAATCGTCAAAATGAAGGACTTGAACTTATAGCGAGTGAGAATTTTACAAGCAACGCAGTTCTTGAAGCGCAAAGGTCTGTTATGACCAATAAATATGCCGAAGGTTACCCCGGAAAAAGGTATTATGGTGGATGCAAATTTGTTGACGTTGCAGAATCTCTCGCCATCGAAAGGGCAAAAAAACTTTTTAAAGCAGATCATGCAAACGTACAGGCTCACTCAGGAACACAGGCTAATATGGCAGTATATTTTTCATGTTTAGATGTTGGGGATACTGTCTTAGGGATGGATCTATCCTGTGGGGGGCATTTATCGCACGGATCCCCTGTTAATTTTTCTGGAAAATTTTACAACTTTCAGTTTTATGGTGTTAATAAAAATACTTATAGAATCGATTTAAATGAAGTACGACAAAAAGCCATTGAATTAAAACCTAAACTTATTGTAACAGGCGCTAGTTCATATCCAAGAGAGATAGATTTCAAAGGATTTAGAGAAATTGCAGATGAAGTTGGTGCTCTTTTGATGGCAGATATGGCACACATTGCAGGACTAGTTGCATGTGGATTCCATAAATCTCCCGTTCCTTACTGTGACTTTGTAACATCTACGACCCACAAGACTTTAAGAGGCCCAAGAGGGGGATTAATACTTTGTAGGGAAGAACACAAAAAAGCAATCGATAAAGCCGTATTCCCCTTTGCCCAAGGTGGTCCAATGATGCATACAATAGCAGCAAAAGCTGTTTGCTTCAAGGAGGCAATGGGAGAAGATTTCATCAACTACCAAAGACAAATTATAAATAATTGTAAAGTTTTATCTGAAGAACTTTTGTCACTTGGATATGATCTTATCACCGGGGGAACTGATAATCACTTACTCTTGATGGATTTAAGAAATAATAACATTACAGGAAAAGAAGCGCAAGAGTTATTGGAGAGTGCAGGCATTACAGCAAACAGAAATGTTATACCATATGATCCAAAGCCACCTAACGTTACTTCTGGGCTTAGATTAGGTGTTCCTGCAATTACTTCTAGAGGAATGAAGGAATCGGAAATGAAACATATAGCTGGGATGATTAACAGAGTGCTTCAGAAGAAGGATGACTGCGCGCCTGAAAAAGTAAGAGCGGAGGTAAGGGATCTCTGCAAAAAATTCCCAATAAATCTATGACCACAAAAATACTGGACGGTAAGGCCTTATCTCTCAAAATAGCAAATGAGCTTGCAGAAAAAGTATCAGAATATAAAAAAAACGGCCTTCACCCCAAACTGGCAACTGTTTTGGTAGGCGATGATCCTGCATCTAGAATTTATGTTAATTTAAAGAAGAAGGATTCAGAGAAAATTGGGATTGACTATGAAGAATTTTATTATGACGATATCTCTGAACAGGATATTCTTTTACTAATTGATAAATTGAATAAAAGAACAGATATTCATGGTATTCTAGTTCAGTTACCTTTACCAAAGCATATAGACAGTAACAAGGTATTGGAAAGAATTGATCCAATAAAAGATGTCGAT
>DAOSDU010000021.1 GCA_035362715.1 Methanofastidiosum sp. | reverse complement strand
ATGTGATCATTGTAAAAGACTAGTGCTTAAAATAAATATGTCCCACAGCCGAAAATCTCCAAAAACTTTAATAGAGGCCCTCCTTAATTTTTTCTAATGAGCGTCCTTGACAATAAGTACAGAATCCTGTCATTGCTATCGAAAAATGAAGTATCTTCTGTATTTTTGGGCGAGTATATGCCTACGGGACGGTATGTAATCATTAAAATTCCCATTCCCGGCCAGGAAAAAATAGCGTTGGACAGGTTTGAAAAAGAATACAATGTACTGGTAAGGCTCGATCACCCCAACATAGTAAAGGCCATTGATTTCTCAAGCAGTTTTTCTTATTTAGTTTTGGAATATATAAATGGTGAAAATGCTCTGTTGGCCTATGGGAACAATTCCGCACCGCTCGATGAAAGGTATGCCGTCTTGCTCCAGCTACACGACGCCATAAAGTATCTCCACCGAAATAGCTTCATACATAGGGACGTTAAGCCGTCAAACGTGATTATAGAAAAGCATACTAAAAGGGCGGTGCTATCTGATTTTGAGACGGCGGTGGATGTTAAAGTTCAGGATAATACCAGGATCCATAGCGGGGACTTCTCCCCTTCAGAGCTACTTAGGGGGATTTCAGGATACTTTACTGATAGCTACGGCCTAGCAAAACTAGCCCTTTTTCTGTTGCTAGAAAAACTGCCAGATGAAAAAATCATGCTTTTTAACAGGCTAGAGCCATTTTTGAGGGAGGATTACAACAAGAGAAGCGTGTATCTAGATAGCCTGCTTTCTATACTGCCAAAGAAACCCTTGCTATACTTTTACCAAGATAATATTGTAAATAGAATATATTCTATAAACGGTGAAGTCAAGATTGGCAGGGGCAATGAGTCAGAGGTAAAAATCGAGGACATTAACTATTTTGTCGATGAAGTGCATGCCGTTATAAGAGAGGAAAATGGAGGATATGTGATCTATGATAACAAGAGCGTCAACGGTCTTTGGCTTTTTGATAAAGGGAATTTTACAAGGATAGCCCAACACATTTTAAGAAACAATGATATCCTGTCCTTGGGATGGAACAGTAGAAGCGGGCCCTACATAACCTTTAGATTTTTTGTTTAAAGGAAAATTAAAAATAAAAATATTATTAGATTTAAGGAACAACTGTTACTCTGCAGCTTGCATACTTTGCCACATCTTCTGCGACGTGACCCATTGCAAGATTCTTTAATCCTGTGAGCCCAGTTTTGCCTATGATTATGTGATTGCAGCACTTTTCGTCATCTGCGGTCTGAATTATAGTATCAACAACTCTTCCAAGCTTCATCATTTTCTTAACTTTAACTCCCTGTTTTTCTGCATACTTTGCCATTTCGTCAAGGACCTTTTGTCCTCTCTTGCATACAGGATCCTCCATCATGCAGCTAAGCTGCTCTTCAAAGAACGGAGAGTATCTCTTTATGTCATCTGTTCCTTTAATTTTATCTTCCCACCCTGGGAGGTACTTATCCATCGCTTCAAATGACAATTTCAATTTGTCTGCATCGATTACGTGGAGCAGCATGACGCATGCTCCTGTCTTACCTGCCACCCATGCGGCATATTCTATAGCTTTTTCTGAAGATCTTGATCCATCTACTGGAACTAGTATCCTTCTTATTAATTCAGCCATTTATATCACCATGTGAAATATATTATTCATATATATAAATTTATCTATTTTTAGAATAAATTCTAAAATATAAAAAAATTATATCGTGGGATAACAAAAAAATATTATTTTTTATAAATAAATGTCGATAGTTATAAAGACATTTGTTGTATTCTTTAGTAAATGTTATAAGAACTATTCCCTGATTGCCTCTATGGAAGAATGGGACATCTCAAAAGTAAAAGGCCTTTCAGAAGCTGAAGCAGAGAGAAGATTAAATGAAGAAGGCTATAATGAGCTCCCATCAAAAAAGAAGAAGAGTACATTTGCAATAGCAATCGGCGTTCTCAAAGAGCCGATGTTTCTTTTGCTAGTTGCTTGTGGCGTCATCTACCTTATCTTTGGAGACATCCAGGAAGCCTTGATGCTTCTGCTTTCTGTGTTTGTTATCATAGGGATAACTTTCTACCAGGAGAAGAAAACTGAGAGGGCCTTGGAAGCTTTAAGGGACCTGTCGAGCCCCAGAGCTTTTGTCGTAAGGGGCGGGGTACAGAAGCGTATTGCGGGAAGGGAAGTTGCCAGAGGCGACGTACTCATCCTCTCTGAAGGGGACAGAGTCCCTGCCGATGCAGTTTTAAGGTCATCCACAAACTTCTCCTGCGATGAGTCGCTTCTTACCGGAGAGTCTGTACCTGTACGAAAGATTAACTCCTTAACTTCATCTGAAATGGGAAAACCCGGAGGGGATGACCTCCCCTTTGTCTACTCTGGTAGCCTTGTCGTAAACGGCCAGGGGATAGCAGAGGTCCTTGGGACGGGCATAAACACTGAGCTGGGAAAGATTGGAAAGGCCCTCCAGATAGAAGAATCAGACCAGACAAGGCTTCAGAAGGAGACTAGGAAGCTTGTGAAGAACTTTTCGATAGCTGGATTATTTTTGTGTATTGCAATAATTTCTATTTACACCCTCACGAGGGGAGATCTATTGGGGGGATTTCTAGCAGGGCTAACATTTGCAATGTCCATTTTGCCAGAAGAGTTTCCTGTTGTGCTGACTGTATTTTTGGCCCTTGGCGCCTGGAGGATATCGCAGAACAGGGTCTTGACGAGGCAAATCCCTGCTGTTGAAACTCTTGGTTCTGCAACCGTTTTGTGCGTAGACAAAACTGGAACTCTCACTTTGAATAAGATGACTGTCGCAAGGATTTTTACTAAAGATAAGGAGCATGCAATTGACGGTAAAGCTGCTACCATCCCAAATGAGTTCCATGAGGTAATAGAGTACAGCATTTTGTCTAGCCAGAAGGAACCTTTTGACCCGATGGAGAAGGCGTTTAAGGAAGTAGGCGAAAAGTACCTGAAAAACTTCAATAACGACTCACCCCTGCTCCAGCAGTACCCCCTATCTGAAAAGCTTCTTGCCATGACCCACGTCTTTAAGCCTAGTGGCAGAAAAGACTACCTTGTGGCTGCCAAAGGGGCGCCTGAAGCCATAGTTGACCTATGCCACCTTGATAAGAAAGAAAAGGAGCGCATATTGGCCCAGGTAGCAGATATAGCAAACAATGGTTTGAGGGTATTGGGTGTTGCTAAATCAACTTTTAGTGGCAGTAAGTTACCAGAAGACCAGCATGATTTTGATTTCAAATTCTTAGGATTGATTGGCCTAATGGACCCTGTGAGGGATTCTGTGCCAAGCGCGGTAAAAGAAGCGTATGGTGCAGGAATCAGGGTTATAATGATCACAGGCGACTACCCAAACACCGCACAGAACATTGCAAGACAGATCGGCCTAAAAAATCCAGAGGAAAGGATAACTGGGGATGAGCTAGACAAGATTAGCGATGAAGAGCTAAAAGAGAGAATAAAAACAGTGAACATCTTCTCTAGGGTTGTCCCGGAACAGAAGCTTAGGATTGTAAATGCGCTTAAATCGAACGGCGAAGTAGTCGCAATGACAGGCGATGGTGTAAACGATGCCCCGGCGCTAAAGACCGCAAGCATTGGGATTGCCATGGGGGGAAGGGGCACGGATGTTGCAAGAGAGGCCTCAGACATTGTCCTACTAGATGATGACTTCTTATCGATAGTTCAGGTGGTAAGAGTTGGGAGAAGGATATATGACAATCTAAAGAAGGCGATGGCCTATATCCTTGCAGTCCACGTCCCAATTGCAGGGATGTCGCTTATCCCCGTTATACTCAAGACGCCACTCGTGTTGCTACCGATGCATATAGTCTTCTTGGAGCTTGTAATTGACCCTGCATGCTCCCTCGTCTTTGAAGCTGAGAAGGAAGAGGCCGATATTATGGAGAGGCCTCCAAGGACCTCTGAAGATTCACTCTTCAGCAGGAAAACAGCCACTATAAGCTTCTTCCAAGGATTAAGTGTTTTGGTGGTAGTCCTCGCAGTGTTTTTGATGTCATACTACGGCGGCGATGGTGAAACGCATTCCAGGGCCTTAACTTATACTACCCTCATATTTGCAAATCTTGGACTAATATTTATGAACAGGTCTTGGTCTAGAACTATCTTCAGGAGTTTAGAGCTTCCAAATAGAACACTCTGGTATGTCGCAGGAGGAGCTCTATTCTTTTTGGGAGTAATACTCTACCTTCCCTTCGGGCAGAATCTCTTCAAGTTCTCTCCTCTTAGTTTTACAGATATCCTCCTATGCCTGGGCGCAGGATTTCTAAGCATACTGTGGTTTGAAGTGTGGAAGATATTCCACCAAAGGCATCTGCATTAATTTTTACCTTTTGGATAACTTGGCTCTGAAATTAAGGGTAATTATTTTTGGTAATCGGTTTGGAAACTCCAATAGAAAACAAGGGGTATATAAAAAGGCCAATTTTGACCTAAAAACAACGTGGGCAAAACGTTAAATATGATACTTATTTATTTTTATCATTATAAGGTGTGATCTACTATGAAAAAGATATTTGCTTTATTATTCTCTTTGTTGTTTGTTGTTACTTCATTTAATTCAGTTAGTGGATTTTGTGACCCAGAAGAAAACGTTTGCTCATGGGCCTGTATTTTATGTCTAATGGATCCATGCACCCCCGGGATAGAATATTGTAATATTTACGCCCCTCCGGTAGTCCAGGCAGGCGATATTATCCAGGTAGAGATTAAAGGCCAGGGATGTGAAGTTTATAGCGAAGCTGATTTCTATTGTGGGCATGCTGAATTAATGGATGTTAAGGTCGACTTTGAGGAAGGTGATTCTGGCTGTATAGTGAAAGCTGTCTATACCTTTAGGGCTTTGAGCCCTGGAGTAGTCGGTGCAAAATTCCTTTGTAATGAAAATAAATTTGAAATAACTATAATACCAAAGGAATACCCCATGAATCAATTCTTTAAGATACTTGATAAAAACAAAAAATAATTCATTTTTCTTTTCAATTCTTTAAATTTAAAAGCAATCAATAAAAAAAACATGCCAACTAAGATATTAAATATTCCGTATATTCTCCAAAGCTCAAGTTGAAAGAGTCATTGAGAAGAGATTGAAAGAAATACAAATTTCCTCGGATTAATCATTAAAGTGGCCTTACAAGTTCTGATACAAGGCCCAGACTACTATCATCTCATAAACTCCCCGGTTTATATCTGGGCCTTTTATTCTACTCAAGATGTAATATATTTTTGACAAAAACCAAACCTTTATAAATAAAATGTAATATATTTTTTACATCTTGGAGGTATTTAAAATGGCAAGCAAAAAAGTTGTGACAAAAAAAGGTATGATTCTTAGAGTAGTTCTCATAGCAGTATTGATGATTTCAGGTATTCTCCTAAATCGCTACAACATAGGAACAAATGAGTTATTTGGGTATTCTACTGTTGGGAATTACCTTATTTACATAGGGTTTGTTATGATCCTTGTAACATTAATGATGTACTTCACAAAGCGGGAAAAGATAATTGATGAAAGGATAGAGATGTTAAGGTATAGGGCAGGGACTCTAACTTTTATGGTCTTTATCTTCGTTGCATTCGCCATAATAATCCTTGACGGGATTCAGCCAATCACGATGAGATACTCTATGTTCATAAGCTACGCCGTATGCGCTGTACTGGTCTTCTATGTAATCGCTTACAAAATCTTAGAGAGAAAGTATTAGAAATCTACTGGAGAAAATATGGAAACAAGAATAAGGGAGTACAGGAAGGAGCAGAAGATCACCCAAGAAGAGCTTGCAGCAATAGTAGAGGTCACAAGGCAGACTATTAACTCCTTGGAGCAGGGGAGGTACAACCCTTCCCTGGAACTTGCCTATAAAATCACAAAAGCGCTTGGTAAGGATAAGATAGAGGATGTTTTCATAATGGAGTGAAGCTATTATTAAGATCTATAAAAAATCTAAAAATTCTTCTTTCTCTATTTCTGCTTCTTTTAAAATTCTTCTTAGAAGACCTTTTCCTATCTCTTTATCATGTATAGGAACGATTACAATTTTTCCTTTTGTATTCTCTAATATTAAATGACTACCTTTTTGTCTTAATTGTTTAAATCCAAACTTCTCAAGAATCTTAATAATCTTTTCAGGTGCTAAAGGAACTAACTTTTTAGACATTTACTTCGACTCTCTGAATGCCCAAGAATTTAGTAGCCTCTTTTTGCTCTTCCTTAACTTCTAGGTAAAGTTCTATAGCTTCTTTAATTCTAATCAAAAGCTCGTCAATAGATTTAGCTTGAGTATGACATCCAGGAAGTAGTGGTACACTTCCAACGTAATAACCATCTTCGTCTATTTCAATTACTACATCATAAGTTTTTCCCATGATATCATCTTTTATTAATACCAACGGGTATATAAGATTAATGAATCGCATAATCAGATAGAAATTTTAACTTGTATATTGATCCAATGTCTTATCAATCCCGCTCTCGTCAACTATGTGCTCAATCTCTATATCCAAACTATTATCTAAAATTATTTTCTCTAAATCTTCCGATACAAATCTCCGATGACAATTATTATAGTCTTTCTCACTGCACATTAATGCTACTGTCTTCTGATTTCCCAATATCTCACCTAGAAGTTCATGCAAGGCATCATTATATCTCTCATTTTTTCGATAAGTATTAAATCCTTCAGGAGGCATTCCACCAAGCCTGTCTCCCTTGTATAAATATTCTATACAATTTTCTTTTAGTGACCTAGAAATGTTCTCCTTGTTATAGTCTGGAACGTATTTGCTGAATGGAAATGTCCTTATATCCACCAAAAGTTCGACATTGAATTTTTTCAGTATAGAAATAAAATCAGAAATCTTTCTGTTGCTGTGTCCTATTGTATATATTATCATGAATCTCAGTTTTTCTTGAATAGCTTTGGATGCTCTGTGTGGACCGGTATCAGCTCTTCTGGTTTTATTGTTTTTATCATGCCCCGTATCTCTGGGCCTGAAGCATGCCCAGAGGCGTGCGCAGAAACTTGAGTTATATTGAAATGATTTAGCCAGTTCTGTTTTCTCTGTTCATCAAGCTCCATGTCATCGTTAAATGGCTCACAATTTGATTTTATCCAGAGTGCACTCTTTGGCCGGATATCAATCAGCTGATTCATCGACCATAGATTCATAGAAAGGACAAAACTATCCTCGTTTTTATTTAAATCTTTGAATGTAATTGCGTTATCCCTGTCCAAGAAATCCCTCTCCCACTTGTCATAGTCCTGACAAACTTGCCCCCATTCAAGAGCCTCCTTTGTAATAAGCCCCCACTTCTTTCTTGGAACAAGAATCTTAACATCACTAATGCTAAAAGGGCTTAACTCGCCCATCAAATTGATTAGGTATGCAAGCTTTAAGCCAACTACAAAATCCCTCCCATTTTTTCTTGTTGCATCATATATGCTCTTTGCACGGTATAGATCTCTTATGGGGTGTTCTATTAGCACAAGGCCTTTGGCATCTGAGATTGCGGCAGATATATCTTTTTTAACTCCTTCCTCACTATCAATTCTGTCGTTATTGATTCTCGTTCCTTCAGAAATCATCCATCTTGGGCTAGAAGCTTTTGCCCTTGAGACAAACTCCTTGCTTTGCTCTTCCACATATCCGTGGAACCTTATATCCCCCGTATAGACCAAATTTCCCTCGTCTGAGTAAATTATGTAACCACATGCACCGGGGAGTGAATGATCAACTGGAAGCATCTCAACTTCAAGGGATCCTATCCTGTATTTTTC
This sequence comes from Methanofastidiosum sp., assembly GCA_035362715.1. Taxonomy (NCBI): domain Archaea; kingdom Methanobacteriati; phylum Methanobacteriota; class Candidatus Methanofastidiosia; order Candidatus Methanofastidiosales; family Candidatus Methanofastidiosaceae; genus Candidatus Methanofastidiosum; species Methanofastidiosum sp. The sequence goes on along the minus strand of DAOSDU010000021.1, from coordinate 9,194 downwards.
ATATGGCTTCATTATATTATACTCTCTATCAAAAACAAACTCTTCCTTTTTTCTATCAACCCGGCTAAGGCCTCCGTTCCTATTCTCATAAAATGCAAATGACTCTAGGTAAGTAACAAGGTCAGAAAATCCCGATGCCCCGGTATTTTCGAGCGCCTCAAGGATTATCTTTGATTCCCTTGTGCAGAAGATCGGTATGTCCTTTCTCAAGAAATGTATGTACTGGGCGTGATCCGCATGCGCATGGCTTAGTAGCACCGCATCAACTTCCTTCTTTTCAGGTGGGAGTCCCATGTGCTTTAGGTAGTCCTCCCTGTAAATGCCCTTTAGCTCTGGGAGAAGTCCAAACTCAAAGAAGTCCGAAAGGCATCCGCACTTTCTAGGTTGCACGAACTCAGAAAAATACTTCCCGCTCTCGCCAAAGCTCATCCCAAAGTCTAAAAAGATTCTTGTCCCCTTGTGCTCTAGAAGGATTTTGTTTCCGCCAATCTCATTCTTTCCGCCAAGTATTTTAATATCCATGTAATACTATCAGGAAAGAATGTATATATTTTTATGCTTTTGAAGTTTTGCATATCTTTATAAATTTGGGGTACAATTAGGCTTCGATGCAAAACATAAAAAGATTGTTTGTAATATTGGTGCTGTTCGGCGTATTGGTGAGCCCCGGGTGTTTGGGTGGTACAAAATCAGCGGATGCATATTACAGCGCAGGAATGACACTTTTCAATCAGGGAAAGTACAATGAGGCCATAACAATGTTCGACTCTGCGATATCAGTAAATCCAGATTTCAAAGAAGCCTGGGTCTACAAAGGTGTCTCTCTTGATCAGCTCCAACGGTACAGCGAAGCAATAACATGCTATGACAAAGCCATTGCTCTGGACCCAAATGATACGCTCCCCTGGTACAACAAAGGTATTATATTTGGGGGCCAAGGCCAATATCTAGATGCAATCGCTTGCTTTGACAGAGTTATCGCAATTGATCCAAAGGATGCGGAAGCTTGGTATAATAAAGGAGTTGCTCTGGAGCTTCTTGGCAGAAATGCAGAAGCAAAGATATGCTACGATGAGGCGAAACGATTGAATCCTTCTCTAACATAATAATATTTTTATTATTTTCCATGTTTTACCTGATTTTTTACATATCCCTAAATATAGGTAAAGCAATAATCAAATTTAGAGAGATTTGATTAAATGGTCGAAAAGGAAAATCCCGTATGCAGCTATTGCAACTCTAAAAAAGTAATCCCAATCTTTTATGGATATCCTACATCCAAAGATTACCAGGAGTATGAAAAAGGAAACCTAAAGTTTGGCGAGAGCATAATCTTAGGGCCAAAACCTAACTGGCACTGTAAGAAATGCGGCAAAAGCTTCTAGACTCTCCGATTATTTTTGAATAAATTAATTTATAAATGGTCAAATTCTTATCAATATTAGTCGGAGGTAATCTATATGAAGGAAGAATCTGAATATATGCTGTTAAAGATTATGACGGAGATCTTAAAGGAAATGAAGGCCATTAACAAAAATCTTGAGACAATAAACGAAACTATTGAAGATGTTGGATTCATAGATTTCGAAGATGACGAAGAGTTAGAAGAGCCAGAAGATCTAGAAGAAAATTAATATTTCTTTTTTATTCAAGAAAATCTAATATAGCAGTTTAGGATAATCTGATACAATGGAATGGTACTATACAGTCCTTATTGCCATCCTAGTAATTTTATTAATAGCCCTTATTTTATTGTATATATTTAGAGAGAGGATCTTCAACTGGGCCATGGCGACAATCCTCGGGGTGTATATCGCCTCCCCACTTGACCTGCTCCCTGATTTTATACCCCTTGCCGGATGGGGCGATGACCTTGCAGCTTTTGTCCTTATGGTCGGATTTATTGTGCGGGGTGTAAAAATGATGTACAATAAAAAGAAGGATAAGGATACTCAAGTTAAACAGATTAAGGGAGAATAGCATGGAAGATAAAGACATGTTCTACAGGAGGGAACGGCTTGTACCGAGAGAACAGAAATTAGTCCCTAGAAAGCCTTCTGAAAGGCTATTCACTGACCCTTTGATTTTCTCTTGTCTTGTTATCCTGCTCATCATGATTATTATAGTCCTTGTCCTTCATTTTAGTTAAAATGTCTAAAACGAACTAATCTAGAAAAATTTTAAATAGTTGAACTCCATAATAACTATATCAATTAGCATTAGAACGGAGATACGATGAAAAACACCCCCATGCCCCAGGAAATAAAGGAAAATTATGAAGAGATCTTTAACCTGCTTGATGATCTAAAGATCAAAAAGGCCCAGACTAAGATAAACAAGCTGCTCAAGACAAATAAGAATGACCCATTTCTTCACTGGCTAAAGGGGTATGTGTTTCTCTACGCAGGTACTGATAATTTTGAGGATGCAATCAACTCCTTTAACAGGGCAATTGAGATTGACCCAGATAATGCATTTGCCTGGGAATTTAAGGCCATTGCTTTGAGGTCTATTGGGAGGTATGAAGAGGCTATTGAGTGCTATGATAAATCAATGGAACTTGACCCTCTTGACTATTCGGCTATTTACAACAAGGCCCTTCTTCTTGAAAGGCTTGGGAAGATTGAAGAAGCTCTTGACTTCTATTCTCTTGCAACTAAGATTGACCCATCAAATTTCTTGGCCTGGGACAGTATGGCAAATCTTTTGGAGTCACTTGAAAGATTCGATGAGGCCGAGGTATGTAGGGGCAAAATAGAAAAGGATTATTCTTCAAGGATTGTTGAAAAGGAACCTCTCACACCCGATGAATGGGTGCATAAGGGGGAGACCCTTGAAAAACTTGGGAAATACTTGTGGGCAAATCAATGCTATGATATGGCCTTAAAGATAGATCAAAATCACAAGGCGGCAAGTGACCTAAAATATATGCTTCTAGAAAAGCATAGACTTGATGTAGGGGTAAAGAAAGGCGTTCAAAGGGCAATTCCAACTGCACATAAGTTTGAAGTATAGTATTTTAATTATATGGACCTAAAGTTCTTATTGATTTCATTATATCTCAGATCAATATTTTCTTCCAGCTTGTTTAGCAGAATATATAATTCTTGAAGCTCTTGATCTGCCAATGCGCTAAAAAGTGAACTTATGAATGCAACATCCTCATCTGATTTTGACTCCCAATACTTTCTATTCTTCTCTGTTAATCTTAGTCTCAAAACTCTTCTATCCTTTTCATCCTTCTCAATTAAAATAAATCCCTTCTCTTGAAGCTTCAGGGCAATCTGCTTGATATTCTGGTGTGTTGTGCTTAGGACCTCTGCCACCTCACTCACCGAAGGAGGGTAGGTAAAATATTTTCCTGTGACTGCAATTAGCTGCCACTGCTTTGTTGTAAGGCCATCTTTTCTTAGCTCGTTGTCTCCAAGATATTCCAGTCTATTGCTTAAGAAAAATATCTTACCAAATATTTCGAATGTTTTAGATCTAATTGTTTTTTCCATTTTGAATTTCTCCTGGTCTAGATCTTACCTAAGACGTATTTAGCAATAACGTATGGGCCTATAGTTGTCCAGGCAAGAACAAGTGACCAAAGCCTTCCTTCAAAAAGATTATAGTCGTGCAATAGTTTTGCCCAGCTGTGGCCCATGACAAAATGCCCAAACAGGAACTCAAACGCAATTGTTGAAAATAGGAAAGCTATTCCGATGATTATTAGATTATGTCCTGTATAGGAGGCACTCGTAAATTTCAGCCATAAATACATGACTATGAAGAACATAGTTATTCCGGTAAAACAGCTTATCTGGTGCGCTGTTAGTTCACTTACCTTCGGTGCAATTAGAAATTGTCTTATTGAGCCGTTAAATATCGCCACGAAGACAAATAATACCCATATTCCGATCACTTGCAAGTATATTTTTTCCATGAATTTCCCTCCAATAGGTAACATATTACCTTTATTCATCTGTGATGTGAACTATTTATAAATCTTCCTATTAGGTAACATATTACCTAATTAATCAAAAACAATTTCAACTTGTAAACTAATAGTATTTTATGGACAGATCCCCTTTTGATAAGGCTAAATATGACCTATACCTTCTCCTGAATAGAGGCTATCCAAAACTCTATGCCCTGAGATTTGTAGGTGACCACTATGGCCTTAAAAATCAAGAAAGGTATACCCTATCAAGAACGGTTTTTCCTAAAGATTACATTCTAGAAACAAAAAGAAAGAAAACATCGCTAAAGGAGATTAAAGGTAAAGAGATTTTTGTTGATGGCTATAATGTCATAATAACAACTGAATCTGTTCTCATGGATAAGGCCTTTGTTTCGATGGATGGGGTTTTACGGGACACAAGGAATGTGTCAAAAAAGCACAGGATAACAAATGAGACTTTAGAATCAGTTGACCTCGTGCTTAATCTATTAAAAAAAAATCGGCCAGGCTATGCCCAATTCTATCTTGACAAGATGATAAGTAAAAGTGGAAAGCTTTCAGAGATTATAAGACAAGGGATAGAAGAAAGAGGGCTAAAAGGTGATTCAGAGACTATTCTAAGCGTCGATCATGTCTTGAAAAATAAGGATGGGATAATAGCTACAAATGACTCGGCCATAATAATTGAAGTAAAAAAATTTATTGACCTGCCATCAAAGATTAAAGTTTCCAGGGAAATTTGACGCATCCCTTAAACTCTTCAAGTGAGTAATCACCCTTTCCAACTAAAACAAGTGACTTTATCTCAGAGGCGCCTTTCTTTAAGAGGATGCCTTTTGCAAATTCGATTGTCTCTCCACTTCTTGATAGGTCGTCTACAAGCAGTATTCTCTTACCTCTAAAATCGTAATCAAAAGGCCGCATGAGCTTTGGCTTTTCGTAGACCCTTTCCGGCGGCATGCCTTCGCCATAAAGATTTAACCACATCAAGAAAAGCTCTTTCTCATAAATAAATGATAAAATTGAAGAGGGGATTATCCCGCCCCTTGCTATTCCCACGATGATATCAAAATTAAATGGGATTTTTATTTCCTTTAAAGAATAGAAAATACTATGGAAAGTAAATTCTTCCACAGTTTATGCAGCCTCTTTTACTTTTGGCTTGTCAACGAGCTTTATCTTTGTGACTTCTACTCTCTTTAGTGGGTAGATCTTCCTAGCCTTTTTATAAATCTCACTTGACATCTTGCCGCTTGTGACTTCATCCAAGAACTGTGCAAAGTCGTTGTTTGTGCTAATTGATGTGAGCTCCTGGTTGATTATATCCCTTATAGCCTTCTTCTGGGATGTAAGTATCCTTGTGGTAAGTATTGCTGAAGTGGATGCCCTTAGGTTGTATCCGTCCTTTGTCTTTATGTTGAAAATTGAGTCAACTTTTGAATTTCTTCTTCTTATCTGACTTCTAAGGTATGATCTTGAAAGTTCCTGTCTAAAGAATTCGGTATAGGCGTTTTCGCCTGTGACCTCTTTTACTCTAAAGATTAGCTTTATGTGACTCTTCTTCATGTCACCTGTAAGCTCCTTCATATTTGTCTCAATCTTTCTACCTAAAACCTTCTCAGGTTTGTCGGATATCGTCTCACCAATCTCCTTCTTCTCAAACATATCTGGAGCGTAAATAGTATACCATGCTTTTGCTTTCCATGGGTCTTTTCCTGCTACTCTTTTTCTAGCCAATAAAATTCCTCCTATAATACTAATGTTTTCCTTATTGCCTCAACACATGCGATAATATCATCTACAGTATTTTTAAGAGTCCCTATAGATTCAGACTCAGATTCTACTTCTAAGGTCTCTTTATATATTCTAGTAGAGATGGAAGTTCCTTTAAAAGGTTTGTTATCAACGTAAATTCCGTTGTAATAAGCCTCGGCTGTTTTTTCACTGTTGAAAAAAAAGGAAAGTTTTACTTTAATTTTATACACCTGCACTTTCCATTTCGCCGCCCTGCTCCTTAAAGGAAAGTACCTTTAAGTTTACAGGTTTCTTTGTTATGTTTCCAGTTTTTACACCAACAAGGAATTTGACGCCTTTCTCGCCTGCAATGTCGACAAGTCTCTGTGTTACAACGCCGTCAAATACTACAGCTTCATAGTCCTCGGTGTATCTCATTGCGTCAACTAAATCTCTTACAGAAACTTTATGTTTTACCTTGCCGTCTGCATCTAAAAGGTATGCATCAAGTGTTCCGGGTAATTTTTCAATTATCTCGCCAAATCGGTCCAGATCAGAATATGGCTTTTTTGGTTGTACCGGCTCTACTGGCTTTTGTGGCTCGTGGTGGTGGTTCTTTTGATGTGGCTCTCTTTCTTCAGATTTTACTTGTGGTTTATGATTCTCTGATCTTGGTTTATCTAGATTCTCAACAATCCACTGCTCTGCGGGTATCTTGTTTCTTAAGGCTTTAATTATTTCTTTTTTTGTAAGGTCCTCTACTTCCTTTCCCATTGGGGCCCTTGCAATATAGTCTATCTCTGCTATCTGGAAAAGCTCCCTTAGAATTAGCTCGCCCCCCCTATCTCCATCAACAAATGCGGTAACTGTCTTTTCATGAGAGATTACACCTATTGTCTTTGATACACTTGTTCCTTCAACGGCTATGGTATTCTTAATTCCATACTTCAATAAATTTAAAACATCCGCCCTTCCCTCGACGACGATGATTGCATCGCTTTCGTCAACGTTAGGTCCTGCCGGGAGTTGGTCTTCTCCAAAGGATTTAATCTCCCCCATCCGAACAGATTCTTTTACCTCATCTGTAAGCTCAGAGCTTTCTGGGGTTATCTCATCAACCATTGTTGTAAGTATTATTTTGGCCCTGTCGATTACGTAATTCCTCTTTGATTTTCTAACGTCTTCTATTGTTGTTACATCTATCCTAGCGTTACACGGTCCGACCCTATCGATTGTCTCAAGGGATGCGGCAAGTATAGCTGTCTCAACCTTATCAAGGCTTGACGGGACTATGATTTCCCCAGTGCTTTTCCCATTTTTTGAGTTAATGTTGACCCTGATCCTTCCTATCCTTCCAGTCTTCTGTAACTCCCTTAAATCTAGATCATCACTTAACAGGCCTTCGGTCTGGCCGAATATAGCCCCTACGACATCAGGTCTTTCAACGATACCGCTAGCTGTAATTTGTGCTTTGATGATGTATTTAGTTGTACCAACTTCCTCTTTTATATCCTTAAAATAATCCTCACTTTTCTTCGATACAATATCCTCAATAAAATCTTTATCGCTCATAATAAAATTCCCTCCCTCAAAAGAATTATAGAATACCAAGAGCTTTGTTTGTCATATCAATTGACTCGTCTCTCTTCTTAAGATCAAACATTGCTCTTATGGCATCTACATTTTCTGGGACTATGTCTGACTCTTGATGAACGGCTTGGATGTAGTAAAGCATTCCATCCTTTACATTGATTGAATCTTTCCAGACGTTGATTTCATACATGTCCCCTCTATTTCTACCCAGATTTTTTGCAAATTCCATTATATCTGCGGTAGAATCTATTCCATCTTCTTTGCTTACTAGAATAACTCTCGATCTGTTATTGAATAAGTCTATTACTTCCTCCCTCTTCACATCCTTCTTTAAATCTACCATTATTGTGTGAAGGTGCATCAGTGTTGTTGGCACCTTTACAGCTATGGTTTCAATATCTATCGGGAGAACAGTCTTTAAATCAGGGCCGTGATGAGACGGTACCTTTACCTCGGGCACAATGGCATTTATTGGGCCTCGTTTATTGTCTCCTGGGTCAGCTGCCCTTCTTATCATTACAGCCTTTACCTTCTTTATGGCATTGGCCTCATTCAGGCAGCTTAATGTCCTTGCAAGTCCAGTTGTGTTGCAAGAGACAACTCTTATGTATTTTTGGCCGATATTTTTATCAAAATTAGCGTGAGCATTGAAGGATGTACCAATAGAAGCGTCTTCTCCTCCCTGAAAAATGGCGTTTAGCCCAAGTGACTTATAGAGCTCCATATTCTTAGCCCCCTGTTTTCCTGGGGCGCCGTCTATGACTACGTCTACAGAGTCTTTGATATCCTTTAAGTAACCGTTTGTTTTCATCCCCCTCTTTTTGAAGGCATCGACATCGGCACCCTCAACACAATAAAGGTCAAAGCCCTTCTTTATTGCCTGTTCTGCATCAAAATCGGGCGTTCTCTTCGAGACGCCTATAATCTTCATATCTTTCTGGAGGGCGACTGCATCTGCTACCCTCTTCCCAACTGTACCGTATCCGTTTATGAATACATTGATCATGAAATTCACCTTTGTTAGAAGTTATTGATAAGTAAATTAATTTCACCTTAAAGATATTTGAAATTGGACGTTTATAAGCGTTTGCTATATATTTTTTGTGTAAAATCAGCCTTGCGTTGATACTAACTTTTATATAAAGTTAGTTACAAGCACAATTCATGAAAAGTATAATGGTCTATGGCACCGTCCAGGCGGTGGGATTTAGGCCATTTGTTTACAGGATTGCCGTTGAAAACAAGGTCAGTGGCTATGTGAGAAACAGAGGGGAATATGTAGAGATTGTTATTGATGGGGCCCCTCATGATGTGGATAATTTTATAGAAGATCTCAATCAAAAAAAACCGCCTTTGGCTAAGATTGATATGCTTGACATATCCCTCAAATCTTCTGATGAAAATTTCAAACAAGGCGTCTTTTACATCAAAGAAAGTAAAAGTGGGAGCTCTGGGTCCGCTTCAATAATACCCCCCGATATATGCGTCTGCGAGGACTGCCAGAGGGAGATGTTTGAAAAAACTGACAGACGATTTCTTTATCCATTTACTAACTGCACAAACTGCGGCCCGAGGTTTACCATAATCAAAAAGACCCCATACGACAGAGAAATGACGACGATGGGCCATTTTAAACTATGCCCAGATTGTCTTAAAGAGTACAAAGATGTCCTAGATAGAAGGTATCATGCGGAGCCTGTGGCATGCCCCATATGCGGACCTCATTATTCGCTTTTTGATAGGTCTAGGAAAAAACTAGAAAATCCCATTGAAACTGCAGCAAAGTTATTCGAAGATGGCAAAATCATCGCAATAAAAGGTCTTGGTGGATATCACATCGGGTGCGATGCTTCAAATGAAGATGCCGTGGCAGAGCTTAGGAGGAGACTTGGGAGACCTTACCAGCCTTTTGCAATTCTCG
>DAOSDU010000020.1 GCA_035362715.1 Methanofastidiosum sp. | reverse complement strand
ACTCTCGCTCCACCCTTTCAACATAATCCCTGCTGAGCTCAAATCCGTCTACAGTAATCTGATCCTTTTCTTCGAGTTTAGAGATATTGTCTCTTAGCAATGTCTTTATCTTCTGGACATCTTTTCCGAACTTTGGCCCTATGATATCATATCTTGGAACGACTTCGAGTATCTTCTCATCGATGTCAGGTTTGCCAGTTTTCAATTCTAAGTTTGAAATACTCATGGATTTTGAAATATCCTCTTTTATTTCTTCGATACTCTTATCAGTATAAACAATTGCCCCTTTAACTGGGGCGTTTAATGGTATCTTCATATCTGATTTGTATCTCCTTATTGCAACGGTGATATCTTTAAGAATTTCCCCTTTTTCAAAAGCGACGTTATCATAGAACTCAAATGAAGGGTATTCTGTCAAGTGAATACTATTTATACCTTCATCACTAAAGATTTCATTGTATATCTCTTCAGTAATGTGTGGTGTGTAAGGTGAAATCAAACCAATTACATTTCTAAGTAAAGTTTTCAATGTAAATGCAGCTTCGTCCTTTTTGACATTATTATACAATCTGTATTTGACTATTTCGATGTAGTTATCCGCGACTTCATGCCAAAGAAATGTTCTTATCTCCTTTAGGATTGGGGCAAAATTATAGTCATCAAGTTCTTTTCTAGATATCTTGATTAGCTCAGATAGTTTTGATAGAATCCACTTGTCAGGTACTGTAAGAGATTCAAGATTAATATTTTTAGTATTTGAATCTGAGATATTCATTTCGATGAATCTAGAAACATTCCAGAACTTTGTTAAAAATCTGTTACCATGCTCAATTTCTTTCCACGAAAATGGGAAGTCTTCACCCTTAGAAGCAAGAAGTGCCCACTGCCTCAATGCATCGGCACAGTACTTACTAAGTGGCTCATCAGGTTCAATGACGTTTCCAAGAGATTTACTCATCTTCCTACCATCGGGACCTGCAACCATACCGTGGATTAATGTTTCGCTCCAAGGATTCTTACCTGTGATAAGATTACATCTAAATAAAGTGTAAAACAGCCAAGTTCTAATGATTTCGTAACCCTGTGGCCTTATAGTTGCCGGATATGTCTTATTGAAAAAGTTCTCATCCCTGTTATACATTGAAATTGCAAGAGGTGTTGCTGATGAATCTACCCAGCAGTCACACACGTCTATTTCACCGATGAAATTATTTGACCCGCATTTGCATTTTTCTTTTGGCACATCAAACCTGGGGTCAACTGGAAGCCATTCCTCTTTTGCAGGCATTAATTCTCCACAGTCTTTGCACTTCCAGAAAGGTATAGGTGTTCCAAATACCCTCTGTCTTGAAATGATCCAATCCCAGTCCATTGAATCGGTCCAGTCATAGAATCTATCATACATATACTCTGGATACCAAGCTATCTCTCTTCCATTTTCAATAAGGTTCTTCTTGTAATCCCTTACATTGATAAAATATTGCTCCATTGGTAAGAGCTCAATTGGTGATTTGCATGAACCTCTTTCAACATGAAGCAATACCCTGTGCTTCATTTTCTCTTCTTTTATGAGAAGGCCTAAATCATTTAATTCAGAAACTATTATTTTCCTTGCTTCTTTAACTGGAAGCCCATCATATTCCTTCCCGACCTTTAGCTTTCCATCCTCCGTTATGGAAGTAATTACATCAAGATCATACTTCTTCTGCCAGAGTATATCCTGCTCGTCTCCATAAGTACAGCAATAAACTATGCCTGTTCCAAAGGACATATCAACTTCTTCATCTGAGAGGATAGGTACCTTTCTGTCGAACAAAGGAAGGATGACATTCTTGCCCTTGAATGCTTCATATCTAGGGTCTTTTGGATTGAAGAACACTCCGACGCAAGAAGGCATTAGCTCTGGTCTTGTCGTCGCAATTTCAACGTGCTCTTTTCCACCTTCAACTGGAAGTTTGAGATAGTAAAGTTTTCCATCTTTTTCTTCATAGCCAACTTCAGCTTTTGCTAAAGCGGTCATGCATCTTGGGCACCAAAGGATGGGGTGTTTTTCTCTGAATAAATACCCCTTCTGATAAAAATCAATTAATGTTTTTTGAATAAGCTTAACATATTCAGGTTTCATTGTGAGATACATTCTCGACCAATCGGGGAAGTAACCGATATCGGTCATCTGTCTTCTCATCCTGTCAACACATTGAGCAGTCCACTCTTTACATTTTTCAATAAAGGCTTCTTTATCATCTTTAGAGATTTTAAACTCATGCTCAACCTTTAACTCTGTTGGAAGACCGTGACAATCAAAACCTTGAGGACAATAGACATTGAATCCCCTCATCCTCTTATATCTCTGAATAAAATCAATCCATGTGAAATCCATTACATGGCCCATGTGGAGTGAACCAGAAGTAAATGGTGGTGGCGTATCAAGGACATATACCTCGCCACTTTTATCTGGGTTGAATTTGAATATCTCTTTTTCAAGCCAATGATTCTGCCATTTCTTTTCAATCTGTTTACCGTCATAGTCTTTATCCAACATTATTTCACCGTCTCTTGGTAGCTAAGTTGCCCATTCATATAAATCTTTAATCCTTCATCAGCAATTAAAGTTTTGACTCCAGTGCCCTCCTGGATATAGCGCCTTTCTTCTTCAGCACCCTTAAGATGCATCCTGTAACCAATATGTGTGATTACTGCCACTTCAGGATTGACCTTCTTTACAATGTTTTTTGCGTCTTCAGTTGTAAGATGAAATGGAATTCTGTCGCCGTTTGGTCTTGTAACGTTTAGTATCATTACCCTAGACCCCATATACTGATTTTCCATGCCATCAAAATACTCAGTATCAGAAGTATACGAAATTGCTCCTGAATCTGTAAAAATTTTAAATCCAATTCCAAATGGGTCTGAATGCTTTGCCCTTGTTGCTTCAATTTTCTGTCCTTTGATCTCGATATTTTCTCCTGGAATCATAGATAAGACTCCCTTCAAATTTTTTCTGTAATAAGGAAAAATAATTGAAGCAAACTCGTCTCTCCCCTCAATGACGCTCTTGCTACCAATTACATATCCCTCTTTTTTCAACATTCCCCCTGTCATACTCTCAACCATTATGGGAACATCATTAAAATGATCTGTATGGCAGTGTGAGATTAAAAGAGCATCAATCTTTCTTGGGTCAAGCCCATTCTGAATTGATCTGAGGTGAGCACCTGGTCCCGGATCTACATGAATATTTATTCTATCTTCAATATAGAATCCACCTGTACCGCGCTTTTGGGTAATGGTCATAAATCTTCCTCCGCCACTACCCAAAAAAGTTATTTTTGCCATAATTACCTCTAAGTAACTTTTTAAGAGTTCAATTTATTAAGTTTATAAAACTAATGAGTGGTACTATGAGGGAAGCTCTAAAAGAAAGCAGATGGGGCACTTTAATCGACATTGAAGTTGTTTCAAACTCGAGTGAATTTCATATTGAATACAACGAGTGGAGCAAGAGAATAAGGCTAAAAATTACTTCCCCTGCCATAAAGGGCCAGGCCAATAAAGAGATTCAGACTTTTTTTAAGGGCATTTTAGGGGAAGTCACTATCGTAAAAGGCGAACATAATAAAAAGAAATCTATATTTGTTAATTCTAGTATAGAAGAAGTTTCTAATAAACTATCAAAAATTTTAAAATAATACAAAATTCACCATAGTAAGACTTATAAAGAATTAAATACTAGTTATCAATAGGTGAAATTGGATGTCAGAAACGAAAGTCAAACATGCTGATGAAATATTTAAGTCATTTAAAATGCAAAGTGTTTCTGAATTCTTTAAAAAGAATGCAGCAATGTTAGGATATACTGGTAAATTACGTTCATTAACAACACTTGTTCACGAAGGAGTTACAAATTCGCTTGACGCTTGTGAAGAAGCTAGACTATTTCCGGATATTTCAGTTTATATTACTGAAATCGGCCCCGAACATTACAGAGTTATAATGGAGGATAATGCTTCAGGGATACCCCTCGATTACATACCCCATGTTTTTGGAAAGATGCTTGCTGGAAGCAAGGCCCACAGAAATATTCAATCAAGAGGTCAACAAGGTATTGGTGTTTCAGGGGCGGTTATGTACTCACAAGTTAGCACTGGAAAACCAACTGAAGTTGTAACTTCTACAGGAGACAAAGTAATTAATAAGGTTAGTATCAAAATAGATGTTGAAAAAAATGCTGGAGAGATCCTATCCCGTGAAACTTTAAAGAATCCTGAGAAGTGGAGAGGTACGAGAATTAATCTTGAGGCAAAAAATCTTCAATACAATAGATCAAAATATGGCCCTTACAGTTACCTTAAGATGACTGCAATTGCAAATCCACATACAAGAATCCTTTTTGTCGAGCCAGATGGTACCAAAATTCTATTTGACAGAAATGTGAGAGAAATACCAAAACATCCAAAAGAAATGAAGCCGCATCCCCATGGAAGTTCTGCTGATGATATACTTTCCATGATTAAGAATTCAAGCGCCACTAGAGTTAGGACTTTTCTAGTTTCTGATTTCACAAGAGTATCCTCTAAAAAAGTTGAGGAGATTGAACAGCTTTCTGGCCTCGATCTTGACATAAATCCTAAGAAGGTAGACTGGGAATACGCTGAAAAGTTAGTAAATGCTATTAAACAGATAACATTCATGGCCCCGCCAACTGAGGGCCTAATACCAATTGGTGCTGATTCCGTTAGGCTTGGTCTTGAAGGTATTCTAGCGCCTGAATTTGTTCATACCGTGACTAGAAGCCCACAGACCTATCAAGGAGGTATAGCCTTTATTGTAGAAGCTGGCATAGCCTATGGAGGGGGTGCAGGCAACAATGGACTTGATATTATCCGTTATGCTAACAGGACCCCCTTAATATTCGACCAAGGCGGCTGTTGCATTACAGAAGCAGCTAAATCAATCGAGTGGAAGAGATACGGCGTAAAAGATGAGAATGCCCCACTCACAATATTTGTAAATCTTGTTTCAACTCATATACCTTATACTTCTGCAGGAAAACAGGCTATTGCTACAGAAGAGGAGATCTATAACGAGATTAGATTTGCATTGATGGATGCAGGAAGAGCTTTATCTAGATATCTTTCTGGAAAGAGACGTGCAAGTGAGAAACTAACAAAGAAAAAGACCCTATTGAGATATGTTATAGAGACATCTAATGCCCTTGGAAGCCTAGTTAAAGCAGAGGATAATTCTAAGATAATTAAAGCACTGACAGACATTGTTGAGAAAAAATATGATTTCGAAGAAGCAAATAATGGGGAAGAAGTGACAACAGTCTCTGAAGAAAACGATGTTGAAGAGGTGATTGAGAATGGCCAATAAATCTTCACAAGAAGTTCCTTCCATACTTGGTAAGTTTGGTGAGGAGATTTATGAACAGATAATGAAAGAGGAAAGCCCTTCAATAAAGATACCCCTAAGGGGAAAATCTAACGTCTTTTTTGATGATAACGAGAAAGTTATTCAACTTGGAGACAAGTTCTCTAAAAGGCATTTCTTAAACGTTGCACACACAAAGAAATTCATGCAGACCGTGCTTGTTGCCTCTTACTGTAGAAGGCTTGTTGAGGAGAATAAACATGCCGGTATCAGAGAGTTGTATTATGCCTTGAAACATACAGTTGAAGGTTCTAAAGAAAATACATTTGACGATCAGGCTGAATCTAATCCAATCATTGAAGATATAGAAACGGCACTTGACATCCTAAGAGAAGAGCTCAATCTCACAGCAGACAGAAGAGGTTATATTTACGGAGATATAGTTCTAAAAGATGGCGAAGATGAGTTCAACGCTTCAAAGCTTGGAAGAGGTGGATGGGCTGTACCCGGTACAGTTGAAGAAATTGACTTCTTAAATGTAAACGCCGAGTATATTCTTGTTATTGAGACAGCTGCAATGTGCGATAGGCTTATTGAAGAAAAATTTGCTCAGAAAAACAATGCGTTGCTAGTTGCGTGTCAAGGGCAGGCCCCAAGAGGTATCAGAAGACTGATAAACAGACTACATACAGAAAAGAATTTGCCAGTTTACGTCTTTACAGATGGAGATCCTTATGGATGGTATATCTATTCTACAATAAAGCAGGGATCAATGAATTTAGCATATCTTTCTAGAAGATTAGGAGTGCCTGATGCAAAGTTTATAGGCATGACTATGGACGATATCGAAGACTATGAACTTCAGAAAGTTACAGAAAAGCTAAAAGATATGGACAAAAAGAGAATAAACGAAATAATGGAATACGAGTGGTTTAAACACAAGGACTGGCAAGAGCAAATGAAGAAATGCCTAAAGCTTGGAGTCAGGATAGAGCAGCAGGCCCTTGCAAACAAATCTCTAGAGTTTGTCGCTAAAGAATACTTGCCTCAGAAAATAGAAAATGAGGTATTTTTACCTTAAAATAAAAAATTATTTATTTTTTCTCTGAAAGTATCTCCATTAGAAGCTTAATTGCTTCAGTTATTGCTTCACACTTATCTTTAGTTAGTCTCTGTGCTTGACCATAGTTACCTTTGTCGTAATTAGTTTGGGCCTCTTCGCATAGTTGATCTGCGTCGTCTAATAGTTTCAAGGCTTTAATGTATCGTGGGTCCTTATCAAGGCCTTTCTTTAGTATCTCAAACTTTAGATCTTCTATTATATTCTCAGGCCTACAGCAAGTATCTTCTTCGTCAACTATATTTTGAGTTGTGATTAATTTTCTAGCTTCTTGGAGTAAGTCTTCGTTATTACAAAGATCGCATCTCTTCATGTAGCTTCCAGTAATTATCCTTAAGGTCTCCCTTGGATTGCTTCCAGATTTTTTAAGAATCTCAACTTGATCATCGTCAGTAACTGGATCTCCGTTAGGGGGTTGTCCTTCTGTCAATACATAGTTGATGCTCTTGTTCTCCAATCCATTGAATTTAGCAGAGAAGATAACTAGCCTACTTTCTCCAACTTCTAAAGCCCCTATATTACTCCAAAGAATAGTTGTAGTTCCATCACTGTTCATGATAACAGAATCTGGTGGAATATTGGCACCGCCTGCATATACAAGTCCCTTTGGAAGGGTATCTTTAACATATACAGGATTTAATGGAAGTTCTCCAGTATTTGTAACCTTCAGTGTGAATTTATTTTCAAATCCTACTTTTCCATATGGCGGGTCTACCGATTTAACTATGTTTATTGCTGGCTCTTTAACACCCACAGGTGAATCATCTTTATCTGTTACATCGCCCAAACCTACTACGGTACCTATTACAGTTGCTTCGTTGATGAATGTCCCAATTCTACCTGGATCTACTCGTGCTTGGAATTTAACTAGAATAAACTGTTCAACAGGCATTTCTGGTTGGCCTATAATAGAATTTAGATTAGCCCAGGTTAAGGTTTCAGTTCCATTTGGATTTTGAACAATTGTTGGGTCACTAAATGTTCCGTTGATATCTGCAGTGCCTGTTATGTATGTCAATCCGTCCGGAAGGATATCAATCAATTGAACTGGATTTAATGGTAATGCACCAGAATTTTCAATTGTAAGGCTATAGTAAACAATCCCCCCTGGAGACGGGATATTTGCATCTGTGTTTAATGTCAATTTTGTCAAATCTGTTCCTGGTGTTGTTAGTTGAGTATCGTCACTTAGGGGCCCATAGAATCTCTCACTTGTTACATCACCAGGCATAGAAGAATACCCATTCTGGGGAACATTTGCATTATTTACAAATAATCCCCCTCTTGGTGGGACCACTGCATCGTATTCGAGTGTAACGCTGTCTCCATTTACTATGGTGTTGTAATACCACTCAATATCATTTCCTGATATAGATACTCCATTTGAATTAGGCGTAGATTGTATGGAGCCAATATCAAGTATAAGTCCATTTGGAACTTGGTCTCTTATATAAACTTCAAATGCAGGGCTAGTTCCATTGTTTGTAACAACTATTCTATAATGGATGCTCTGTCCTGGCAAGGCCTGCATAGAATCTGTTCCATTGATATCTTTAGCTATTGTTAAATTTGGCTCAACTATTTGCACGTCATCATTATCGGAGAAGTCACCGGGATTGCCATCCTGGATAAATGTTGTATTGACTGGATTAATTAATGTAACACCGTTTATATTTCCAGAGGTGTCCCTGATTTTAGTTGTTAAAGCAATCTGGACGCTATTTGGACCAGTGAATGTTCTATTTGGTAATCCTGAGGGGGTACCTAACATCCAATTAATTGACTGCCCTGCTTGGGTGTAAGGGTGGGGGATGGAAGAGTTTGTTTCATTAAATGTATGAGAGATATATTCAAGTCCTCCTGGCATTGTATCCAGTATCGAAGTATTCGTGTATACAGACCCAACACCATGGTAATTTACGGCTATATCAAATATCACTTCTTCTCCTATGGTGGCAGTTTGCTTTCTTGATGTTTTCGCTATACCTTCAAGATTTAAGATAGTTGCACTATCTGTAGCACTGCTATAAGCGCAACCCGAAGGACATCCTCCTCTAGCATAAACATCATTTCTTCCTGTACCGGCTGCATCAATCAAATTAGCAGAAATCGTAGCCGTCCATATTCCAGAAGGCCCAGGTATTGGATTAGATACCTTCCATGTAACAGTATTGTCAACAATTAAAGGTACTTCCCCATTAGATCCCGTTCCTGCTACAATTGTAGAAGGATTCCAATTTGTATCTAAAATATCGGTGACTGTGACATTATTCGCATTGGTATTTCCTGTATTTCTAAGAGTTATAGTCCAGTTTGCCTGGCCATTAATTGCTACAACCTGCACTTCAGGAGATTTCTCTATAATTAAGTTTGGTTTAAGTGGGGTAACACTAGAGCTAGTTGAATTTAGGACTAGATTGTTCCCGCAACGGTCTTGATAATCAACTTTAATTATATTGTTCCCCGGAGTAACTGTTCCACAGCTTGAATCGTCATTTTTAACTCTAAATTGAAGGACTGTATTTGTTGAACTTGCAAGCATATTTCCTAATGACCATACAGGTTGAGAAGGATTAGACGGTGGATTTGGGATTGGATCTGGCCCAGTAATCATAGAGTCGAACACAAAACCTGGGGGGAGTGTAGATGTTAAAAGTACATTGTAAGCTGTTGGATAACCAGAATTATTTCTTATGTTAATTGTAATAATACCTTCACAAGTGGTGAATGTGCCGATAGTTTGTGATAAAGTAAAATTCGGTCTTGTTCTTAAAGCACGACCTGTAGATGCAGTGTAATCGGGAGAAGGGATTCTACAGCCATTATCACATCCATATCTAACATAAGCAATATTGTTTATGGGGTTAGTACATTCGCCTGAATCTACAGTTCCCCAAACGTAATAAGTAGCAGTGTTACTTCCAGAAACATTTGTCAAAGTACCGTGTATCCATGGACTTCCTGAGGTTCCAGGACTCGGATATATTGTAACAGCAGGGTATGGACTTGTACTTATACCTCCAAATGTCATGTTAGATGGTAAAGCATCATAAAATTCTACATTAGTTGCAGGGGCGTTGCCACTATTTGTAATAACAATCCTCCATTCAACAATGTCACCAGGTTCTGCTGCTACATTATTGGCATATGACGATCCAGTGGTATAATTTCTTCCTTGTTTTTGTATTGATAAAGTAGGGGTTACTCTAGTTATCTGTGAATTGGCTTGTGGGGATATTTTTGAATCATTGCATGGAGTCAAGTAACTAGCTTGAGAAGTAAAAGTACCAGATGAAGGCATATTACAGCTTGAACGAATTCTGAATGTAATTGTTACTTCAGCTGAAGGTGCTATGGCACCTAATGCAGGTATTTGGGCTTTGGTCCATCTAAGTGGATTAACGCCAGTATTCTCAGGATCTGGGCTTGATCCAGTTACATATGATATTCCAGTTGGTAGTGTCGCTGTAACATTGACATCATAAACATAAGTTAATCCAGTATTTTTTACTTTGACAGTTGCAGTTTGTTCATCGCACATATTTATCGATTGAGGAATTTCATTAGTTGTGATAGCGTTACTATTTGGTATTCTAACTGAAGCCGCATCGGTCTTTATATCTTGACAATTGAATCCTAAACAGCCAGCGCTTGTTGATGCATTATTTGTTAGATTTGTGCATGAATTAATATTAGCAGTAAATATTATCTCAGTTTTATCACCGGCATTTATTTTAGGGATAATCCATGTTGCGCCGTTAATTGGATTGCCATTTCTATCTTGATTGATATAAAGTTGAGAATATGTTCCGATAGATGAGTTATATGAAAGCCCTGGGCCTATAACATCTTCTAGCCAAACATTGTAACTTGCCCCGCTTCCAGCGTTTGTCAAACATAGTTTCCATTGAGCTTTATCTGTAGTAGCCCATAATAATTCTGGAACTTTCATTAGACATACGTTGCCAGATAGTATTAATCTAGGAGAAGAAGATGTATTATCATTACATATATTTCCAGAAACGTCATTATTACATCTATCATGCCATACTACATTTGCATTCATCTGCCCATTTGAATCACAGGTCTTAGTAACATTAAGATCAATACTTGCCGAATTATTATTAACAAAGAAATCCCCATATTTCCACCCATAACCTGCTGGACCAGGTATCTCTATAGGTGTAACGCCATTAAATGTGATACTATTAATATGATAATTATTTGTTGGGAAAGAAACGTTGACATCATAGGCGCCACCGACTGAGTCTCTATTAATGTTCAGCCTCACGATATATGTACCACACCTATCAATTATAGTAGGAAGTCCAGTTATTTCAACGTTCATTGAGGCCCCATTCACTGTTACAAAAACTCCCTCTCTTATTTGCCGTGATCCATAACAATTGCCACTAGTATCCTTTCCTGTATCTAATATTGACCAATCAAAAAATGCATAATTACTGCTACAGAGGGGTTGTGATGAATTTTGATTTGATAGATTATACTCAACGGTAATTCTTCTGTTTCTAACATTTGTTGTAGTTGCATCTAAGCCACCACAAGAAGTTGATATGAGAGCCTGTAGATTAGTATCTGAGAAATTGACGTCTAGATATGTTGAGGACGGTGGAGTATAGGTAACACTGCAGGTGTCAATTGTAATAATTACGGGACTAACAAGAACTTGATTGTTTGCCAATTCTTCTCTAAATTTAAGGTTCCCTATGTATACATCGTCCCAAAATCCATCATCGGGGAAATTATAGGTATTTGTATATTCTATTGGTGTGCATTTTTCATAGTTATAGTTTGAGGAAATTGTTTTGTTTGAAGTCATACTTTCTGAACATTCAAGAATTGTACTCTGAGAAGATGATTCAGTTTTGGAACAGCCACAACAATCAGTCATTGAAGCATTTACAGTGTTAGTTATTGTAGTATAGCAGTATTGGCATTGAGTGTAAGTAGGGGATTGTATTGTTATAGAAGTATTTAATCCAGTTGCAGGATCCACATTCCAGGTAATAGTATTACCAACTACCGTTCCTCCCCCATTGTTTACTATGGAAAATCCCTCTGGTATTGTATCAACAACTAAAATGTTTGAAGCACTCCCTGTTCCACAAGTTAAGGGCCCAGAGTATGATGCAACAATATTATAGGTTATACTATCCCCCAAATAAATGGATCCTGGGGCCCCTGTTTTTGATACAGATAAGGAAGGAACACCTTGAACAGAGTAACTTCCCATCTTTACTGGTGGAAGGAATTCTTGGTCACAGTATAAGTACTCTGGCTCAAATATCACCGTTCCAGAAGGTAAAGAATCACTGCACCAACCACTAACTGGGACTAGATCAAATGTTAGATTAGTAGTTCCATTCGGAATATCTCCAAGAATAAAATACTTTCCAGTCGGATTGTAAGATGCTCCAGAGGGCGAAGTAATATTTGCAACAGTCAAACTGCCAAAATCTGCAGAAATATTAAAATCATAAGCTTTTCCACCAGTATTTGTAATCGGTATTGTAAAAGTGTTCCCAGTTCCACAGTAAGTTAAATTAAAAGAGGGGACGGTATAATCAATTTTAGGTGGATTTGGCTGAAATGCTATACTCGCTATAGTTTCCTGAGTTTCACATCCACTGCCACAGCCCCATTTAACTCTAGCTGTGTCATAAAGCCCAGTACAACCAATTACTTTTGCACTAATTTGGATTTGCACTTCATCGTTTGGATCCATATGAGAAAGGGCTGCTATTTCAGAAGAAGACCATTCAATTGTTCCAGGTGATTTAACAACTCCTAAGGGGGAAGAAGATAAATATTCTAATCCCGGTTGAAGTATATCAGTAATGTTTACATCTTCTATTGGTCCAAAGCCAGTGCTTTTTACAGAAATTATCCAAGAAACTGTCTCTTCTAGAGTGGCATTCTGTGTAGAGGGAGTTTTTTCTATAGTAACAGCACCTTGATAAACTGTGATTGGCTTTGTAAAAGATAGTGTAGTGGAGGTATTGTTATAATCATAACCACCATTAACAGAAATGTTACCAACTTCGGCATTACACAAAGTGTTAAGGCTAATCTTTATTTTATCGGTAACTCCAGGACCCAATGAAGAAATATTGTAAGTTAAAGGGTCCATAGTGCTAAATCCAGTCGGCAAAGATACCGTATAATTAATATTACTAGCAGTTAGAGTACTTGAAGTATTTCTTAAAGTAACATTATACTCATAGGGATAGCATACATAAACGGATGAATTTCCGTCTATAGTTACATCTATTATCTGCCCAGACACAGATATTAAAGAAAAACTTAATATAGATACTAATAAAATAAGTATAAACGATGGTTTATTCATGTAAAATAAATTAAATTATAGATTATAAGTCTATCGTTTTTTAGCCATAAGAATATTTATCTATTGCCGATTATTTATTATCATTATATACTTAAATTTAGGATCTAATAATTAAAATAAAAAAATATTAAAGTCCCTTGAATGCTTTGTCGATTAGTTTTTTCTCGGGTGGTTTTGTCAATAGACTTACAATTATCATAAGTGCAACTGATATTGGTATTGCAATGAAAAATGGGTCAAGCTGTGTCAAAGAAGCTTTTGCATTTAGTAATACTGGTTTACCAAATATCCATTGGCACACTCTCAAAGGCTCTGATTCAGATGCCTTAAAGAATAGTGTCCATATCAGCCAGGATAAAAATCCTCCGGACATTGAAGCTATTGCACCGATTCTTGTAGCCCTTCTCCAAAACAAAGCTCCTGTGTAAGCGGGCAAAAATACCGCACTGCACATACCCATGAATATTGTTGTACCTCTAGCAATTACTGCCGGCGGAAGTACGTAACCCAATGCAAGTGACACTAAGACAGTTGCACCAATGCCTATTTTTGTCACATTTACAGCGTTAATCTTGTCTGATGACTTTCTTATCCATACATGATAGAAGTCATGCCCAAATGAAGTACCCATAGCGTGGAACTGTCCGGAAATAGTGGACATTGCTGCGGAGATTAGAGTAATCATGAATAGTATAACAAACCAACTTGGGAACCTGTAATTGACATATTCAGGTATCGCAGAATCGGTCCAGTAAACATACTCTGAAGGCCTTCCAACAAGTTTACCACTTTCATCGTATTTGAAGTACAAATCCCGGATCTGTTGATTTGTTAGTCCTGGTTTATATTCAGCTTTAATTACTTCCACACCCTCTTTTTCAAAGTATGCATTAGTAAGCGATCCGACTGTAAAAGCAACACCTGTCATCAAAAGGATGAAAACTCCTCCTATCCCCACAGCTTTAGTAAGATCACGTTTATTTTTTGCAGTCATACAACGGACGGCAAGCTGGGGTTGTGCGAGTACCCCTACACCCACTCCGAATATTAGGCCCATAAGAACAGACCAGAATATACCTTGTGTGTCATTTAGTCCACTGGCGTCTGCGGGAGTATTTCCCAAACTCATAGTAGGAAAAGAAGTAAATCCTTGATGGCCAAATACACTAAGAGGCGCCCCTTTATTGGTCAGCAATGCATAAGAATCTGTAAATTGAAAATTTTCAAGTGACTGGTGGGCCACTGTTACGCCCCCAAATGCAGCATAAGTACCCACTAAAAGCAATATCATTCCAATTGCCATTATTGTCCCTTGCAATGCATCGGTGTATAAGACTGCTAGTAATCCCCCAAATAAGACATAACCTGCAACTATCCCCGTCATTACAATCAAGGCAAGATTAAAATTCAGATTAAATGTTGATTCTATCATTCTTGCCGCTCCAATTATGACGACAGAAGCATACAAAGGCATGAATATAGTGATGAGGAGACCAAAGGAACCTTGTAAAGTCTTGGAATTGAATCTCTTACCAACAATTTCAGGGAATGTGAGTGCACCTAAATTTTGTCCAACGTGCCTTGCTCTGTTGCCCCAAACTACGAATGCTAAGAATATTCCAACGAAGATATTCATGACTGTAAGCCATAATATTCCCATTCCAAACATGGAGGCGGATCCTCCGAATCCCACAATTGCAGATGTACTAATAAAAGTAGCACCGTAGGATATAGCAATAATGTATGGGTGGACATTCCTTCCAGCCAACATATAATCTTCCTTGTTTTTTGTTTCCTTCCATCCTTTGTGGGCTAGAAAACCAGTAACAGTAAGATAACAGAATATTACAATAATTGATATAGCTGTATTTTCCATAATATCACTCTTTATTCTCCTTCAATTTGAATACAGACCACCCTACGCATAGTAGAGTAGACAAAATGGTCAACAGATATGCGGACCACACCCATGGATCAGAAATTCCGAACATTTTAAACCACGAATAGAATAACAGGACGATATTTATAAATATTTCGCTTGTAATACGAATTTTTAAATAAAATTATAATATAACTATTATAATAAAAATTTATTAATTGAATTAATTAATTATATGGTAAAATAAATATTATTTCAAATATCGGCATACAATATCTTTAAATATTGTATAATCCTCTATTTTTATATTAACACATTAAAATTAAGATGGGATTTTGATGGAACTTTGGAATTTTATTCTTAACAGCCAGAAGCGAATGGATATACTGGATGAATTGTCCCTTACTAATCCTCAAAAAAGTCTTGATATTGCAAAGAAGCTAGAAATGAGATGGCAGGATGTTTCTACCCAGTTAAATCTCTTTGTTGAAAAAAAGCTTGCCGCCAAGGATGGAACCCAGTTTTATTTATCCAAACAGGGGCAAATTTACAAATCACAGATCAAAAATCTCCAAGACCTAGAAAACAATGTCGAGAAATATTCCGATTTTATTGAAAAACACAATATAGAAAAGATCCCAAACTGTTTTGTTAGAGATTTCTTGAGCTGGGAAAAAAATAAATTGAGTCATCTTACATCCCTTGATGTCTTCCCATTCATCTCAAAAAATGTAAAGGGTTCTAAAACTGAGCACCTGGGAGTATTCTCTAGGATTTCAAAGGACATCCAAGATATATTTTCAGGAATGGGTGATGGCGTAAACCTCAGGATAATATATCCAATAGAAGAAATAGACAAACTGAATAAAAATGACTATCTCTTGGATAATCAAAAATATGAAGTGAGATTTGTAGAGAGAAAGGATATGTACTGCGTTATGCAGGTGTGCGATAGGAATTTTTCTTGGATAGGATTTGAAGATCATAAAAATGAATTTGATTATCTTAACATAATAGAAGGGAATGATATTAGATTTTTAGACTGGTCGATATCAAACTTTGAATTCCTATGGAAGAATTCTAAAAAACTTTAGGGATATAATGGATTTTCCGGATAGATTAACAAAGGCGTTTGGAGTAACTGAAAAACATTTTGATTCTATAAATATCGAAAGGGCAATTTTTTTATCTTACCACTGTGATCTAAAAGACTGCAAATTCTGCTATATGTCTACTATTAAATCTAGCCCAAAAAAAGGATTGAGGAGTATTGAATCACTTTTTGCCGAAGCTTTTCTTGTAAAAATGGCAAATTGGAAGGTGGAGTTTTTATCTTCAGGTTATGGCGTTTATGATACCAAAAAAATAGCAGATATAGTCAAAGGGATTGCGTGTATAACAGGTGATCCAGTATGGCTAAATACTGGAATACTTGAAAGAGATGATCTATCTGTTTTCGAAAATGAATTGAAAGGTGTTACTGCGTCTATAGAAACTTTTACTGAAGAGCTCTTTCAAAAACTGTGTCCTTCAAAAAACTGGGATAAGCTCATGAATTTCTTAGATGTTGCAACTGAGCTTGGATACAAGAAAGGCGTTACAATAATACTAGGCATTGGTGAGAAGAGGGAAGATCTTGAAAATCTTTTTGAGATAATCAAAAATTATAAAATAGATAGAGTGACATTTTATTCCTTAAATCCCCATAAAGGTACTATTTTTGAAGATTCAGTGCCCCCGACTTCTTTATATTATCTTGATGTTGTATCAGAAACAAGATTAATGTTCCCAAAACTAGAAATCGTTACCGGTATTTGGTCAGATAGAATAAATCTAGTAGGACCTCTATTATTGGCAGGTTCAAACGGGATAACAAAGTTTTCATGGAAAAAGTTTTACGGATCAAAACTTGGAAAATCTCTCACTTCAGAGATACAAGAATTTGAAAAGATTTCAAAAAGAAGATTTAAAGGGAGCATGACAGATATATCGCTGCTACAGAATAAATTGAAATTCCCCAAAGATCCCATATATAAAAATGAAGCTGTTGAGAAAGAGATAATTGAGAGATCAGACCTAATAAAAGAAAGGATAGAATCCTATATTTCTGAGATCAGTCTACTTAAATGAGTCAAAAAATTCCTTCAAGTCTTTCTTTGTAGAATCAGGCAAATAATGCCACCTAACATCTTGAATAGCCCCTTCTAACGCTTGAAGCATACTAAAACATGCAGTGTTATCAATAGCTTTTATTCTAATAAATGCCTCCTTACTCCCTAATTCAATAAGTTTTTCGGGGGTGTCAATTCCAACAGATATGAGTTTCTTACTCGCTTCTTTGCCTATATTTGGCATTTCAGTTAACTCCATAATTAATCACTTTTCAGCTTTTTGTTTTCTTCGAAATATTTTCTTTCCTCTATCAAGTCCAAAATTAACCTATCAAAGTTCCAGTTTATATTATGCTCTGTTAGAACACAAAATAAAGGTTTTGCTATATTAATATCAGAAAAATTATATAGTAGATACCTTATTTCCTCGTCCAAAAAATCCAGAAACATCAAAACTTTATCCTGTTTATCCTCAAAGAAAACATTTTCGTTACTTTCAATTATATCTGCTATTTTGATATTTTCTTTTCCAGAAGCAGAACTTATTTCTAGGCTAATGTCAAGTTTATTATCAAAGAAGGTCTTTAGCTTGTTAACATCCTCTTCAGAATACCCATAAACAACAATGTGCTTTTGTTTTTTCATCGAAAGGAATAATATTTTTATCCTTATAACTTCTTTGTAAAGATTTTTGGATTATACATGCTTGAAATAGAGATCCTTTTTTATGAAAGGTATGATTGCAAGTTCAAGGGCAGAGATGTAAAGATTTTTTCTCTCAACGACTCCGTCTGTTAAAAATCCAACAGCGCCACCTTTTCTTTTTATTTGAGGATCTCCTGTTACCTCGGCCATTAAGTCTCCAAGTTCAACTCCATCGAGAACTTGTTCCATAGCGTCACTCCACAGTTCGAACATAGGAGAAACACCAAATCCAATATTGCCCTTAGTATCCATTATACACACTACACCAATGCCAAACCACTTTGAATAAATATTAATGACGCCCCCTTCAATGCCCACAAAAAAAGACGCGCCAATTTTTGCCGTGTCATTTAATTTTCTTAAGACTTTGACACGGTGCTCTGCACCTTCAAAAGTTTCTTCATCTATAGGCTGGTCGGACACTGAACTAGGAACTTCTACTCCTTCCACTTCAAGATCTTTAAAATAAGAAGAAAATGCTTCCTTTGCAGCATCTATCTTCACAGGATTTTTAGAGCCGACTAGAATCTTCATTAAAAAGGTTATATTGAATTTACTTATATATTTTCTGGAAAACACAGGATTATTCTCACGAAACCTTTAAAAACTCTTTAGGACTCATTTGTCTATCCTATGGAATGTGGATTCAAGCGAAATGCTTGCCGAACCATAAGGAGGGATTTATTTGGGATATTACAAATATATGGAAGAGGCTTGGAAAAAGCCCAAAGAAGGTTATACACGAGAACTTTGGACAGAAAGATTAATCCAGTGGAGAAAGGAACCTACAACACTAAAGATTGAAAGGCCAACAAGAATAGACCGAGCGAGAAAACTTGGTTACAAGGCTAAAAAGGGATTTATTGTTGCAAGAACTAGAGTCTTAAGGGGTGGAAGAAAGAGACCAACAATAAAAGGTGGTAGAAGACCTGCAACAAAAGGTATCTTGAGATATTCACCAAAAAAGAGTCTTAAATGGATTGCAGAAGAGCGTGTTCAAAGGAAGTTTCCAAATCTTGAAGTCTTAAACTCATACTGGGTTGGCGAAGATGGACAGCGTGTCTTTTATGAAGTCATTCTAGTTGATCCTTTTGCACCAGAAATATTCGCAGACCCAAGAATTAACTGGATATGCGAAAGGCAGCACAAGAGAAGAGTATTCAGAGGTTTGACCTCAGCCGGCAAGAGATCGAGAGGACTTAGACACAAAGGAAAAGGTGCTGAGAAATTAAGACCTTCACTTAAAGCCCGAGGAAACAGAGGTAAGTAAGGTTGAATCCGTTTGGTATCGCATGGATACAAATAGAAACATTTTCGCACGCAACTGAAGATATAGAGAAAGTAAAATCTTTACTTTCCAAATTTTTTTCTTTTGACATTTCTTTTAGTGAAAAAAGGACTTACGGCCATTTTGGCAATGAAATCACAATAATTAATGTTGAGCTTTCTAAGAATAAAGAGATAAAGGATTTTGTTTCAAATTTTTTAACAATAGTTGACAAAGGATACATCCTTGAAACTCTTGAAAAAAGGCTTGATGAAGACGGGATATTGTTCGTCCGAATGAGCAAGGAAAGAGTATTTAACGATGATTTCACTATTGATGATAACGGTGACATACTAATATCAATGAAGTTTGTCACATATCCAAAAAGTAGGGAAAAGGTTATCGAGAATGGGAAGCTACTATTCGGCAATTGATCTTAGAGGTTATCCTTCATCTTATTTTTCAAAAACAGCATTAGTTAAACATGTCAATGCAGAAAATTACAAGGTCGTTTTAGATAGCTTTGACAAAAATAAAAAAGAGGGCATTCTTTTTGGAATTGAAATTGACGATGAATCCAGAAACGCTAAGAAAATTATTAGAAGAGCAGAAGATATAGACGTTATAATCTTCAAAGGCAGGGATTCAAAAGAAAATAGAGAGGCACTCAAAATCAAAGAAATTACTTTTATTTCTAATCCTGACAATCTTGACAAAGTCTGTTTTGATCTGGCCAGGGAAAATACAATTGGTTTTGAATTAAACGTCCAAGATATTGTTATCACCCAGAGATACAGAAGGACAAAGATTCTAGAGACTAATAGAGAGTTGCTTAAGGCTTATAAAAAGTTTTTATTTCCAATAGTTTTAACTTCTGGTGCTAGAGAAGCAAACGAGATCAAAACTCCTTTGGCCCTTGTATCCTTTGGATGTACACTAGGCATGGATATAAGGGAAGCGAAAGGTGCGATTACAACTGTTCCCGAGATGCTAATTAATAAAAAATAAATTAATACTTGATTGTGAAGAAGTCATTGTTTGTTCCATTAAAGACATAACCTGTGACTATTATTTTATTGTTTTGATCAATTGCCACATCAAGCGAATAGCCATCTTTTCCACCGTTATACGACTTCTCCCATAAAATATTGCCCCGTGGATCATACTTAATTGTATAAAAATTCTTTTTTTGATCCTTTGTAATATACCCTGTTACTATTATGTTGCCTGTCGAATCAGTTGCTAGACCCAATGCATAGTCATCATTGCCGGTGTCATAAGTTTTTGTCCATATGATGTTTCCATTTGGATCATATTTTACCATTAAGAAATCCACATTATTGCCATTTAGAGTTTCTCCTGCAACAATTATGTTATCATTTGAATCTGTTGCCACTCCATAGGGCTTGTCAGTATTTCCCCCATCGTATGTTTTCTTCCATAAAAATTTTCCGTCACGATCATATTTTATAGTACAGAAATCATAACCTGAGCCGCTGGAGGAATATCCGGTAACAATTACGTTGTCATTTGAGTCAGTCGCAACATCAAATGCATGCTCCTTATTCCCGCCGTCATATGATTTCTCCCATATAATGTTGCCATCTGTATCATATTTTATTGTATAAAAATTAACATCAATTCCTGGATATGCCTCTCCCGTAACGATAATATTATCTTTAGAATCAGTTGCTAGGCCTTGTGCATTTTCATTGTTCCCAGCATCATGAGATCTAGTCCAAATTATATTACCATTTATGTCATACTTTATTGTGAAGTAATCATTATTTACTCCGTTATTCACAAAACCAGTAACTATGACATTATTGCCAGAATCAGTGACAGCTGCTAATGAATAGTCATTGTTGCCTCCATCGTATAATTTTTCCCATAAAACGTTGCCATTGGGATTGTATTTAATTGTGTAAATGTCATTGTCATTGCCATTTGATACATACCCTGTTACTATGGTATTGTTACTTGTGTCGGCGGCAACACCTAAAGCAAAATCATCTTTGCCACTATCGTAAGTTTTTGACCAGATATACTTTTCATCTGACGAACATCCACTAAAAACAGATACTATAAAAATCACAATTATTAATAATAAGATCATTTTTCTCATTTTAATCACCTTGAAGAATAATTCTAAACAAAACAAATCTAACCAATATATAAATATATGGAAATTAAAGGCTGTGGGACATATTTATTTTAAGCACTAGTCTTTTACAATGATCACATAGGCT
>DAOSDU010000019.1 GCA_035362715.1 Methanofastidiosum sp. | reverse complement strand
TTCGAAGGTATATTTTTCACCGAGATTATCGGAGGAGAGGAAAAGAATAACCTCTCTTATCAATAAAGATGAAACAGTCTTGGACATGTTCTGTGGAGTTGGACCATTCTCGCTCATGATCTCTAAAAAGTCAGAGCCTAAAACAATATACTCGATTGATATAAATGAAGTGGCCATATACTACCTTAAGAAGAATATTGCCCTTAACAAGACTTATAATATTCTCCCTATACATGGCGATTCAAGAATCGAGATAAAGAATATTGAAAACCCCGATAGGATAATCATGAACCTACCTCACTCTTCATTTGAATTCCTTCCAGACGTCTTTTCAACATACAAGAGTGCAATAGTTCACTTCTATGCAGTTTCTGAGAATATTAATCTCGTCAAGAAAAGGATAACTGAAGAATCAGAAAAATATAATAAGAAGATTGAGTTTCTAGCTGAACGGACTGTAAAGAGCTATTCGCCAAACACAGATATCTATTGTATAGATTTTTCCTTTTCATAGACAATGATTTTCATTTCCTTGCCTTTTTTTAGGGCTTCAATTAAGCCTCTGTCAATGTCAAGTGATGATTTGCTTGATGTTATGGCATAGGTTCTGTCTGAGATAAACGAAGATGTTCTTATGACAAGCTCCCTTTGATCAGTTATTTTGTGATTTTTTGGTATAGTGGCTTCAAAAGCTTCTTCGATGCCATCTAACTTCATTACAAATATTAATCTTCCATTTAGTTTGTTAAGGTCGCCAATATCATGGTCTGATGATATTCCCAATATGCAATCGCCGTTGCCTTTAATCTGGTCATCTTTTGTGAATTCTAAAGTGCTTCTGTGCTCTGCGGTAATTCCCGGATGACCCTTAACTGTAAATGAAATCATAATCTAAAAAAAACCTTTAATCTTAAAAGATTTGCTTTTGAATTAGTATTGTGTCTGAATACATAGCAGAGCTAGAATCATTATCTGAAAAACTAAGTTTGAAAGAGTCCATAGAATTTGATCCATCTGTATTAATTCCTGAAGAAAGAATCAGAGTGTATTGTTACCAGAATTTATGTGGTAATTATGGAAAACATTACATGTGCCCCCCATTTATAGGTACAGTTGAAGAGATCAAGTCTAAATTATCCAATTATAACAAAGCTATCTTGATAAGATATTTTGAAGATGTAGATGTAAAAGACAAAAATAAAGTCAAAAGATCTAAAATAGACTTTCACAAGAAGATACTTGAGCTAGAAAATTTTCTATCTCAAAAAGGGATTGAGTCATGGGGCTTAGTGGGTGGTAGTTGTTCCTTTTGCATAGAGTGTAAAGCTATAACAAATAGGCCTTGCAAACACCCTCACAAGGCAAGGCCTTCCCTTGAATCGCTTGGAATTGATGTACAGAAGCTTCTTGATGATTTTGGCATTGACAATAAGTTTTACCCAGATAAGATTGTCTGGACTGGTTGCATTCTAATAAATGAAAGAGCTAAAAGATAAGTTTAAATAAGATTGTGGATTATTTATTTCCATGAAAAAAGTTTGTTTCACATGTTTGTTTTTTATTCTATTATTGATACCCAATATATTATTAGTATCTTCATTTACCAATGAGCAAAGAACTATAGTTGCAAAAAATTTTTATGACACTGGATCTAAACTAATGATTGCAGAAAAATATTTAGAAGCAAGAAATTTTTTTATTTATGCCGAAAGTGAAGCTCGAAATAGTGGAGATTATTATCTTGCATCAATATCAAATCAAAGGATAACGGAATGCAATAATATCGAAGGATTAAAAATATCAGATAAATCTCCTAGGCCTATATTATTAAACTATAATTTAAATGTTTCAAAACAGAATATAGTATATTTAGAGAATCCTTATCCTGGAAGAATTGTTATTAGGAATTACGGGTGGGAATACGATAATTATGATTGGACATGGGAATTAGAATACTCTTACGATGAATATTATCAATATTCTAATTTACCTAGAAAAGATTATTTGGGATGGAGAGAATATACCCTAGATTCAACTACAAAAAAACTTGCTGGTGGAATTTTAAATGCTTCAATTAAAAAAGGATACGATTATTATGAAAAAATAAACTTTGTTTTATCCTTTGTTCAAAGTTTACCCTATGGGCAAGATGATTTATCTTCGGGTTATGACGAATATCCACGTTATCCTATAGAAACATTATTTGAAAGAGGGGGAGATTGCGAAGACACAAGTATCTTAGCAGCCGCAATATTAAGGGATATGGGATATGATGTTTGTTTACTTATTTTTCCGGATCATGCGGCAGTTGGAGTCTTAGTTCCCTCTAGTTATTCTCCAAACTATAATTATCCTTCTAATCCCTATTTTTTTTATAATTCGGGATATTACAACGGAGATAAAAAATATTGCTATGTTGAAAGTACCGGCAACGGGTGGAGATTAGGTATGGTTCCCTCAAAATATCAAGGGATAACCCCTTTTATTTTGCTTCTATAATAAATAATTTAAACTTCTTTTCTTTTCTTAATCTGATGAAGCTTATATTCCTGGGAACATCTGCATCAAAGCCTACTTCGGATAGAAATCCTCCTTCAGTAGCTTTACAGTACAATAACGGCGAGTTCATGCTTTTTGATTGTGGCGAGGGGACACAGAGGCAGATGATAAAGAAAGTTTCACCGATGAAAATATCAAAAATTTTCATAACACATCTGCATGCTGACCACGTGATGGGGCTTGTCGGCCTAATACAATCTATGAAACTAAACGGCAGAACGCAGTTACTTGAGATATTTGTTCCAAAGGACACCATTGTATATATGAAACAATTATTCTCAATACCCTATTTTTCTGCAGATTTTGATATTCATGTCATAGAAGTCTTTGATGAAAAGATAGAGTTCGACGGGTATTGGATAAAGCCATTCCCTGTATCACACGGAGTTCCTGCAATTGGATATATTTTTGGTGTAAATGATTCAAGAGGAAAATTTAACAAAAAACTTTGTGATGAGCTCGGTATAAAGGGTGAGATGTTCTCTTTGCTTGAAAAAAATGGAAAAATTCAAGTCAACGGTAAAGAAATATCGATTGATGACGTAACAGGTAAGGATAGGAAAGGAAAAAAGATAGTCTATACTGGCGACACGGAGAAGATAGATGCATTTCCAGAGGAAGCATACCACTGCGATGTCCTGATTCATGACTCAACATTCATATCTCAAGAAGATAAGAAAGAGACTTACCATTCTACTGTTAAGGAGGCATGCGAAGTTGCACAGCTTCTTTCTGCAAAAAAGCTTGTTTTGACCCATATAAGTCAGCGATATGAAACAAAAGAAGTTGAAGAAGAATCAAAAAAATACTGTGAAAATGCAATAGTCGCAGAAGACTTCTTGGAAATAAATCTATAATTTTGCTATTTGAATTCTCTTATTAATTTTCTATAGAAAGATATTCTATTTTTTAGTTACATTTTATTTTAGTTATTGATTACTATTATTGATAACTAATATTTCCAAAAAGTTTATATATTAATGTATAATATATAGATATACAATGTATTGCAAGGAGGTAATACTATGTTAGCAATAAGAAAAATAATAACTTCACTCGTAATATTCTCTTTAATTATGCCCTGCTTTTTAGTTTCTTCAGTTTGGGCTTCTGGGGGAGCGGTAAACGACTCTGCCATATGCGATAAAGATGGCACTGTTTTGATAAATGTTTTAGCCAATGATAATACAGAACTTAAATACATAGGGCCGATTAGCCAACCAAAGCATGGTACGGCCATTATAGAAAACGGCATGATAAGGTATACACCCGATCCAAATTGGTTTGGAATTGATACATTTACATACTCTGTTCCTCTTAATGATGGGAATATAGATAAATTTTGCATAGATACTGGCCACTATTATGACTTTGTTTCAGGTACTTTTACTTGGGATGATGCCAATGTTAATGCATCAGCACTATCCCTCTATGGATTAAATGGTTATTTAGTCACCATAACTTCTCAAGAAGAAAATGAGTTCATCGCTTTAATGGAAGATGTTAATGCAACAGAAAATTCTGCTTGGATGGGTGCTACTGATGATCCTGACGTAACCGGTGATGCGGATGATAATTGGTATTGGGTCACAGGTCCAGAAGCAGGCACTAAATTTTTCTATGGAAGATACCCAGATATTGGACCAGAATGTTACATCTACTGTAATTGGACTTTTGGAGAACCAAATAACGGCAGCGGAGGGGGAGAGAGTTACGGAGAATTTTATCACTCTGGATCTTGGAATGACCTCCTTATAGATTCTGAAAATATCGACGGCTATATTG
Source organism: Methanofastidiosum sp. (assembly GCA_035362715.1). Classification (NCBI taxonomy): domain Archaea; kingdom Methanobacteriati; phylum Methanobacteriota; class Candidatus Methanofastidiosia; order Candidatus Methanofastidiosales; family Candidatus Methanofastidiosaceae; genus Candidatus Methanofastidiosum; species Methanofastidiosum sp. The sequence goes on along the minus strand of DAOSDU010000019.1, from coordinate 19,460 downwards.
TAGAGTACGGTGGAATGCAAAACGATGCATCAACTCTACCAACAGCAACTGTCACAGTAGCAGTCCTAAACAACTCAAAATTAGCCATACACGCAGAATTAAAATAAGCTTACAACAACAGATTAAAAACAGTTAATAGCTTACAGACACAGATATTAAATAAGCTTCCAGCAGATTGCAAACAGAGCGGAGTTTCAAGTGCAGGATGCAGTGTTCCTGACAATGTAAAATCAATGTGGAACGAAGCAGAACAGTATATCCAAAATGCAAAGAAAACAGGGAATGTCATTAAAGCGGTAAACGATCTTAAAAAAGCAAAAGAACTTTTGGAACAAATATTAAGTAAAATTTAATATTTAATTTTTTATAATTTTATTTAAATAAAATTTATTTATAACTTTAAAGTCTTGTTTACCTTTTAGTTTTAAAATGTAATAAAGATAAGATTTCTGAATTGTAACTTCTGCTTGAATGCATACTGGAATTCATTTTGAGAAACTAATATTTTCAATGTATTTAACCATTTCCAGCCCTGCTTTTTCTGCCTTTGACACTACATCTTTTTTATTTTTAATAGCACCTTTATCAAAAATACCCAGCACAGGTAATTTAAACATTGTATTGTAACCCAGCGCTTTTAGAGGCATTTCAAGTGCTTCAAGAGTAAAACCAAATTCTCCCATAGTTTCTTGCTCACCAATTCCAAATATAATTGCCTGTCTACCTTGATTGGCCAATCTGCTTGAATACCGCCTTGGTCTGTCATCGGTAAAGTCATAAAAGCAATATAGCCTGTCTATGAATGATTTCATCAATGCAGGGACATTATAGTTGTGAGTGGGGGTGCCAATTATCACACCCACAGACTCATAAATTAGTGGGTATATATCCACCATATCATCAAAAAAATTTGTACATATCTTATCTTTTCTACACTTTTCACATCCAGTGCATGGATGTATATCTAAGTCTCTCAAGTATAGAATTTTGAGGCCAATTTTTCTGTTCTTAGCAGATTTTATAAAACAATCTAAAAGATAGTCTGTATTTCCATTCTTTCTTGGGCTACCGTCAATGGCCAGGATCTTCTTTTTTAACAACATGATCTTTAGATAATAAGTAAAATTTAATATTTAATTTTTTATAATTTTATTTAAATAAAAATAAATAAATCTATAATCTAAAAGTCCTGTTAACTTCTTCTATCAAAACATCACAGTCGGCTTTGATCTTCTCGAGAGTCTTTATTATTCTCTTTTTTTCAAGTTCAACTGATTTCATGTTTTCATAAGGCCTTATAGCTTCTCTAAACATCACTTCATCAATTGTGACGTAAGGGCTTTCATTTAATTTAGTAGAGACATCCTCAAGCATCTTACCTAAAAATAGATTCATCTCTTCCTTGACCTTCCTTGAAATCATCTTGTCGCTATCGAGATGAGTCCTCATGATTCTGACAATGGTACCCATTGGCAAAGGAAATTTTTGACTGTCTTCACTTGTTTCATCGTTGTTAATTTCTTCTTCCATATAAACACCTATAATCAGCATAGACTATAAAACTTATAAGACTTTCCAATATATTGAAAATTGTGGAAAATAAGTTTAATATTATAAAAGTTGGGGTAACAAATTGCTATCTTTTGAAATCCAACTCGTGTAATGTTCTAATTGATACCGGTTACAAGGGCAAAACTCAACTTATTTTGGATTTTCTTGAGAATAATAAGATACTTCCCAAAAGCATCGGGCTTATTATTTTGACGCATGCACACTATGATCATATTGGAAATGCATCTGAATTAAAAAAAATTACAGGGGCCAAAATACTTCTTCATAAGGATGATCTGACTCTTTTAGATTTAGGGGTAACAGATTCATTGAGCACAAAACCTCTAAACGTTTGGGGTAAAATTCTATTAAGTAAAGTTGCATCTATTGATACGAGCTTTAATCATCCAAAGCCAGATATTATTATTGATTCTGATTTTGACCTTAGCAATTATGGTATCAACGGTAGGATTATCCACACTCCTGGCCATTCAAATGGCTCAATATCTGTTATACTGGGCTCAGGCAATGCTTTCATAGGGGACCTTGCAATGAACGGGCTTCCCCTTAGAATAGGTGCAGGGGAACCAATATTTGGGGAGGACATAAAAGAGATATATCAAAGCTGGATAAAACTTGTTGAAAATAATGCCAACACATTATACCCGGGGCATGGGGCACCATTCAATATTAAAGTAATAAAAAGAATACTCTCCAGAAAAGGGTATATTTGATTATATTCAAATAATAGATAAATTTGCAAATCCTAGAGCGTATAATAACAGGATTATTAGTGGCTGGTGAATTAGGTAAATTTTCAGCGAATGTTTTCCTAAGTATGATAAACCTCTAGAAACTATATTGCCTGAAAAATCAAGCATGCTAAATCTTCTCTTAGATTCTGGGTAGGCCAAATTACCTACAAAAATACCAATCAGGACAACACCATACCAAGGCAGTATTGGGAAGTAATCAAAAGAGAAAAAGTATTCTGGCTCAAACCCTAACCACAAGAGATAAGTTGTATCAAATCTGAAATTACCCAGGTATACTCCAATTAATATCACTATTATCCCCAATGCAAGATTTTTGTATTTGTAGTCTAGTAAGGGAAATGATATTATTATAGAAACTCCAATTAAGTGGAGTATGCCAAAGAGAATAACCCCGTTACTCAAAAAAACAAAAGTAAAGATTGTTATAATTGCACCCCAAAGAAATATTTTAATGCCCCTTTTTAGATTTCTAATGAAAATCTCTTTTCTTTGGTATTTTGATTTGAGCTTTGAATAACTAATTGTTAACGATATGCCAACGAGCAGTAAGAACAAGGAAGCAGTCGTTCTTTGGAAAAGAGTCCAAGAGAGAGAATATATTTTTATTGGAAAATCACCTAGAAAATAAAGGTCGTAACTTAAATGATATAAAACCATCATTATTATTGCTATTCCTCTCAAGACATCAATCTCCCAAAATCTCTTAGAGGAATTCTCCATGGACAAATTTCTAATTTCAGATATATAAGGATGAGTTTATTTTCTAACCTTAAAGTTTATATTGAATTATGAAGTTTAAATTTTCATGGGTAAGAGGAGAGCAAGGCTTTTTGGGATAATTATCCTAGTGGCCATACTTATTTTAGTTTCTGGATGCAGTAAACCTAGTGAACAACCACCTCCTGTTGTAAAAACTGACCTTTGTGAGAATGTTCAATGCCCTGACATCTGCAAAGGTGAAGACCTTTGGAGTCAAAAATGTGTGGATGGAGAATGTGTTGATTTTGTAAGAATCGAGCCATGCTCTGAAAAATGTGGTTGTATAACTGATCTCTGCCAAAGGATTAAATGTAATGATCAATGCAGAGGCGAAGACCTATGGACGTACAAATGCATAAATGGAATCTGCTCCCCTGAAAGTGTAAAGGAAAAATGCTCAGTTGAATGCGGATGCGCACCCAAATTTTTCTATAAACTTATCCCAGAAGCAAGATACAAAATGCCAGAAGTTGGGATAATTGCAAATGTTTATTCTATAAGGAGTGACCAAGTTATTAGGGCAGTTGTAACATGCAGAAGCTCATTATGCTCTGCACCGCCTACAGTGTATTACACGAAATTTGAAGATCAATTTGTTCGAAGCGAAGATGAGACTGTTGAGTATTTTGGCACCGCCTGGAAAAATTTTAAAGAGATGGAAGGAAACGAATTAACAGTAGATGAAGGTGGGACATATATGATAGGCGTCAGCACACAGTACTATATTGAAGTTGGATTCTTAGAGGATACTTAGCCTTAAAAAAATCTTTAAAGTTTCCTTATTTTGCTTTGTTTAAATAAGAACTTATAATCAATCCTACTACAAAAATTATTATTGAAGAAATCATGAATATTGGTACAAATCCGAATAAGCTTAGAATTTTACCATTTACGAATGTTCCAATGCCCCCGCCTATGAACATATTGAAAGATGCAAGTGACATCACAGTACCCCTCTGTTTAGGCATTAATTGTTGGGCAGTTTGAATTATTGTAGATTGGAGGAGGATAAATGCAAATCCGAATCCAATCAAAGATAGTGAGATAAGAAATGGATTGTTCCATAAAATCATACTACACCATGAAACCCCACCAAGGACTCCCGCATAAATTAGCAGATTGTTACCTAACATCTGCTTTAAAGTACCTGCCCTTCTACCACCAATAGCTGTAGCCAATCCAAATAAGGATAATATAGCGCCTACAAATAGAATATTATATCCCAATTTATCCTGGATAAATTTTCCAGAGAACATAAAACTCCCAAAAACTGAAAAGCCTAAAAAGAATAGTATGCTAACAACCTTTATTAAATTTTTATTATTAAAGGATTTTTTATATACCTCTATAAAATTAAGACTTGTAATAACTCCTGGATTTCTTTCGAGACTCTTTATCATTATTATAGCAACAATAAGTTCTGCAATTCCGTATATTAGGTATAAGAGTCTCCATGATCCATAATATGAAACTAATCCCCCTATACCTGGTGACACAGCCCCTCCAAAGAACATCATTCCAATTACAGCGCCTAATGCGTTCTGTCTTTTTGAGTCCTCAAAGCTATCCCCTACAAGAGAAACTGCAACTGGTAAAACAGCCGCGGCAAAAGCACCATTAATTCCTCTAAGTATACAAAGTGATGTCAAGTCAAACGCAATTGCACAAAGCATACTAAAAATAGCAGTACAGAAAGCTGCAAGATTAAGGATCTTTGCCTTTCCGAATCTATCTGCCAAAGGACCAAAAATCAATGTAAAAATTCCAAATGGGATCATATATGATGAAACAGATAGTGCCGCCGAGGGAATTGAGAGATTTAGGTCTTTTGCTATGCTAACGAGCAATGGAGCGGCAGCGTAATTGTCTCCTTGCACTAAAAAAGCAATACTGCCTAAGAGTATGAGTAGTTTTTTTGGATTTTTTGAAAGCATCTATTTTTATCCTTTGTCTACAATTTATAAATATTCTCTAATGCATGTCCTGCTAGAAATATTTAGAACAAATCGAACAGTCTTCTTTTCTCTTAAAATTAATAGTTTCAAATTCCATGCATTTTAAGTCCACAATCAGTAGTTTTCCCGATAGAGTTTCTCCAATTCCAGTAAGTACTTTAATCACTTCCATGGCCTCAAGTGATCCTAAAATTCCACAAGTTGGCCCAACTATCGGGAACATTCCTTTTTTATTTGGCATATTTGGAAACAGGCATTTTATACATGGAGTTTTGCCAGGGATAATCGTTGTGATCTGTCCATAATATGATTCTACAGCTGCATGAACTAGTGGAATTTTTTGCCTTAATGAAAATTCATTTAAGAGGTACCTTGTGTGAAAATTATCTAAACAATCTACTAAAACATCACTTTCTTTAAACTTTGAAATATTTTTCTCATCAATCTCCAAAGAAAACGATTCTATTTCTATTGAACTGTTCAATTGCTCCAATTTTTCCTTAAGTGAAACGGATTTGTCCTTTATTCCAAGATCTTTCTCAAAGTGCATTATCTGCCGGTTAAGATTAGAAAGCTCAGGTTTTTGAAAGTCAATTAAATTTATTTTTCCAACTCCACTTGTAGCAAGGTATGTAGAAGCTGGGCATCCAAGACCTCCGCAACCAAATACGGATATTGTAGAATCTTTCAGAACCTTCTGAGATTTTTCCCCAAAATCCTTTATGATTAATTGTCTTTTATATCTTTGAATTTCTTTTTCTGAAAGTTCAGTTATGGAATCACCACATTAATATTATATTATCTTTTTAAGATAGATAAAACTTTACCTTTCTTAAAATATACTTTTGCCTTTTTATCAATTATTACATTCCTTAATGTTAGAGTTTGGCCCATTTCAACTTTTACGTTTGAGAGATTATAGCGGCTACCTTCAATATTAAGATCTTCAATTATTCCAGAAACAGGTATGAGAGACAATTCATGGCCCTGTTTCTTAAGGTATTCTTTCTCTGAATTTATTATTTCAATCTCATATTTTTGAGTAAGGAGCTTTGAACTAATTCCAGCTTTGTCAACCTTAAAAAGTAAGAATAGATTCCCCAATGCGTGGTCAAGCTCTTCTTTGAAACTACCAAGGATCACAAGTTCGGTTGAGCCTTTAGAGATGGCATAATCTACCGCAATCTCTCCATCGGTCTTGTCTTTGTCAGTTGGAAATGATAAAATCTTAATCCCTTTTGATTCTGCTTCTTTGATCTCTTCAGATGTTATTGAATCAAAATCCCCAAGAAGAACATCGATATTTAGGTTCATTTTCTTAGCGGTCCTATACCCTCCATCTGCGACCAATATAAGATCAAAACTATCTTCTAGGTGACAGGGCTCAGACTCGCTTAGTATTATCAGAGTTTTCTTATTTGAAGGCATCTATTAACTTCTTCTTAGACAGTATATAAATAAATATCGCTGTTACGAAAAGCTCAGGTAGCAAGTAAGAACCGTTATAGATTGCCGAATAATAAACTGGATTAATACCTTCGGGTGCATACATACCAAAGAAGATAAAACCTGAAAGGAAGTGGCAGATAAATCTCAAGGCAACTCCAACACTTGCGCCAACAAAAGGATATCTCTTTATGAACGTAGCAATACCGAGAACTCCAAATGCAAAAGGATAGTCAAAAAGGAATTGTACAGGATGAACGAAGAAAGGCTCTATCATGAATTGAACTAGCCCATAAAGAATTGCTCCAGTTAAAGCAACTTTAGGTCTGTTTCTGAGAGCTAAAAATATTATTGGGATCATGCTTCCTGCAGTTATTGATCCTCCTTGAGGCATCTGGAAAACTTTTATGAAACTGAGTACGGTTGAGAGTGCTATGGCAATAGCCATTTCAGATATCTCTCTAGCTGTAAATATACTTTTATGTTCCATAATCTAAACCTTTTGATTTATTAGAAAACAGTATTTAACTTTATCGATTAGACTGAGTTCGACATCTCTTGATAAGAAGTTTCCTTTTTGTCAGACTTTATTATTTCAAAAAGTCTTGCCACCCCATCAATATCCTTTATAACTTCGGCGGTGGCCTTAGGCACTAGACTCTCCCAGTTTCCTTTGTTTAGGATCCTGTTTCTTATCTCTTCCCCAGAATATACAGTCCTTTTATAGAATTCAGGCCCTCTTACATCATAGGACGATTCTTTGAATAGTCTGACTGTTACAGGTTCGTTTGCATAGACTACATCAAAGGGAGGCGTGATTGTTTCGACATGCTTCACCCACAATGCATTTCTATATATGTCAGGTACAGGTAGAATGTGAACGCGTCTAAGATCAACGCCTTCTGTTTCTAATGTTTTTTTAATCATTAGAAATCTTTCACCGGCAGTAAAAGGATTTTGTATTGTATGTGAAACTTGTGAACTTCCTATAGCTATGATTACTTCTTTAGATGATTCTAGTATGTACTTTACAACATGAAGATGTCCAAGATGAAAAGGCTGGAATCTACCTATGTATAGTGCCCTCATAAATCCTCACTTCTCTTGAGATTATTTAAACTTATGCTACCCAAAGGTTTATAATTGTTGTTTTTTAGATTCAAGTATAGATAATATTGAGGTGGTATTTTTGCAGAATATTCCGGAAAATATACAACAAGAACTAATGCAATTTCAACAGTTGCAGAGTCAGTATCAGATAATAGTAAACCAATTACAATCCTTGAAATTGGAAATTAACGAGACAGAGGCAGCATTGACTGAACTTTCAAAAACTGAAAATCCAGTTGTTTACAAAAGTATTGGTAGCATTTTAGTTAAATCTGAAAAAGCAGATATGTTGGATGATCTTAACAAAAAGAAGGAGTCCATCGGTATCCGGATTACTACTATCGAGAAACAAGAAGATAGAGTGAAAAAGAAGCTTGAAGAGATGCAGAAAAATCTTCAGAAGGCTTTAGGTGGACAACCTACATCAGGCTAAAGCTTTGATAAATTTTGTTGAGAATGAATAAATGTTAAGTAATGTAGAGTATACTAGATTAATGGAAATTTTATTGCGACAAGATCAATATATAATACTTCTCCACCAAAATGCAGATCCTGATGCCATAGGCAGTGCAATTGCTTTAAAGGAATTGCTAAAATCTCAGGGCAAAAATGTAATGATTGGAACTGAAACATTAAATAATTTGTCAAAGAACTTAATTTCTAGTCTTGGAGATTTTATCGTCACAGCTCCGACTGATCACAAAAATCTGATAATCCTTGATACCTCTACTCCGGTGCAACTTGGAATTTTTGAGAGCATGATTGAGAAAGCCGAAGTAGTAATATCAATTGATCACCACGAGACATTTGAAACGAACAAATTCAAGGGAACTAAATACACATATTTTATTAACAAGGAAAGGACTTCGACAGCCGAAATTATATTTGATATTATGCTCAAAATGAAGGATGAAGGATTAATCAATAAAGAAAATACAAACTGCGATAAGATCATTCGTGCTATACTTACCGGTATAGTCACCGATACAGGGCACATGAGATTTTCTGATGTAAACACTTTGAAAACTTTGATTCATATTTTCAAAAGAGGGTATCACATATCTGATGTCGATGAACTATTAAGAGTTGAAGATGACATATCGAAGAAGATAGCTATCCTAAAGGCACACCAGAGAATGAAACTTTATAGTGTTTCTGATTTCATCGTTGCAACTTCTAATGTTTCGAGCTGTGAGGCTCTTGCAGCAAAGTCTATTCTCTCAACCGGAGCAGACGTTGCATTTGTCGGTGCGGACAATGGAAGCGAGGTCAGGATAAGTGGCCGGGCTAAAAAATCAGTCATTGATAAAGGAATAAATCTTGCCAAGATAATGTCTCAAGTAGCTCCAGTAATTGGTGGTGAAGGTGGTGGCCACAAAGGTGCTGCCGGTGCCAACGGTAAATCTAACATGGAAGAAGGATTAAAGAAATGCGTAGAGCTTTTTGTTCAAGACCTTGGAGGTCATGGCGATGGAGAAAGTTTGGAGTATACTGAAGAGGCAGAAATACAGGATTGTTGGGGAACATAGCGCAGTAAAAATATGCCACTGGACAAAAAAAAGTTTGACCGAAGGCAGAGTTTGCTATAAACAAAGATTCTATGGAATTGAAAGCCATAGATGTCTTCAGATGACTCCTTCCGTTGCTTGGTGCACACACAAATGTTTATTTTGTTGGCGGCCAGTTGAATATAACGAAGACACTCCTTCTAAATATGATGATCCAGAAACTATAATTGAAGGATGCATAGAGGCCCAAAGAGAGCTCCTCTCAGGTTACCACGGATTTCTTGAAACTGTTGATATAAATAAACTGAAAGAAGCAGAAGACCCAACAAACGTTGCAATTTCTCTAGCCGGCGAACCTACTCTTTACCCAGATATATCGGGATTAATTGATGGATTTAAAAAAAGAAATTTCTCAACATTTCTTGTGACAAACGGGACAACTCCTGAAGTGCTATCTTCAATGGACACTTATCCAGATAATCTTTACATCACATTGCCAGCACCCACAAAAGAAACTTATGAAAGGGTATGCAATCCACAGATTAAAAATGGGTGGGAAAAACTAAACGAGTCTTTAGAGTTTCTGCCAAAAATTAAAACAAAAAGAAGAATCTTAAGGCTCACTCTTGTTAAGGATTTTAATATGGCAGATATTGATGAATACTCAAAACTTATAGAAAAGGCGAATCCTGATTTTATCGAGGCTAAAGCTTACATGTTTGTTGGCTATTCAAGAAAGAGGCTTGAAGTAGAAAACATGCCGATGTTTGATGATATACTAGAATTCTCTAATGAACTCGGAGAAAAATCAGGATATAGGGCAGTTGATTCTGCACCTGAATCAAGAGTTGTCTTATTATCTAGAGATTGAGCCAATAAGTTAATCTTATATATAATATTTCATACATTTGGCTGGTGTTATGGGGGGCGTAATTTTAACTGGCATCGAAGCCAAAAGATTTATCAGAGTTGACGAAGGGTCGCCATCTGTTAGTATTTCAAGCAATTTGACCTTAACTGATGCTTATAATAGTAACAATAACAATATTTTTATAGAATTTGTTTTCTGTTGCAATTACTCTCCCAATGTATGTTCCCTTAAAATCGAGGGCGTTTTTATTTACGATGGATCTGAGAAAGAAGAAATACTCAACGAGTGGAAAGAAAAGAAGAGGCTAGACACTGGTAAATTTCTTTTTATCCACAATGCAATACTTTACAGATGTTTTGTCGAGGCGATAGGCGTTTCTAGTGATATAAACGTTCCATCTCCTGTTTCAATGCCTTCTGTTTCGCCAAAGAGAGAAGTTGATCCTGGAGAGGGGATAGTTTATGGGTAAGCCACATATTTTAGAAGAAACTATATCTATTCTTAGGAATATTTATCTTGACCTTGATTTTGATGAGGTGTTCAATCCTCTTTTCATAACTGACGATGATATGTATAAGCAGTGGGGTTCAGAGACTCCCGCTATACTGGACAGGGTATATTATCTTGCCGGGCTTCCAAGACCCAATGTAGGGCTTTCAAAGGAAGTCAAAGATAAGATATCCCAGTTTGTAGAGCTTGACGAGAGAAGAAGTAGAAATCTTGAAAGAACTCTACAAGATTATAAGAGAGGAACGATAGAGGGTGATGACTTTGTCGAAGCGATTTCAAAAGGGCTTGGCATTGAGTTTGAAGCAGCCGAAAAAGTATTAGACATTTTCAAAGAATTTAAAGAGTTAATTCCGGTTCCTACAAATCTCACTTTAAGGTCCCATATGACATCTGGCTGGTTTATTACTTTACAAGCACTTGCTGGTAGAAGCGAACTACCTTTAAAGTTATTTTCAATTGATAGATGTTTCAGGCGTGAGCAGCGTGAAGATCAGACTCACCTTAGGAGCCATTTCTCCGCGTCTTGCGTTGTAATGGACAAAGAAATTTCTCCTGAATTAGGAAAAGAAATAGTCACAAATTTCACAGAAAAACTCGGCTTTGACAAAGTAAAATTTAAGGTCAAAAAGAGAAGTGCAAGTTATTACGAAGCTGGAACAGAACACGAAGCTTTTATCAAATTAGGTGACTGGATAGAGATAGCAGACTTTGGATTATACTCAAAGGATGTTTTGAAAGGATACAAAATACCATATGATGTCTTGAATATTGGGCAGGGCGCAGAAAGAATATCCATGATCCGAAGCGGTGTAAATGATATTCGTGAACTTATATATCCACAGTTCTACAAAGTTGACTTTTCCGATCAAGATATTGCAAAGTCTATCGAGTTTGTTCAGGATATAAAAACATCAGAAGGAGAAAAACTATTGAAAGCTTTAATTGAAACTGCAAGACAAAACAAAGATGTATCCTCGCCATGTGAATTTACTTCGTACAAAGGAGATTTCTTAGGCAGAAAAATAGAAGTAATGATCGCCGAACCTGAGGAGAATACTAAATTAATTGGGCCTGCAGGATTCAATCAGATTTACGTCTTAGAAAAGGCCATGGTCGGAATACTCCCAGACTCTAAAGATGAAAACTCTTTAAATATAATAAAAAATGGGGTCGATACCAAAATTTCATATCTTGAAGCTTTCTTTAGAAAAGTTGTTTCAAAAATAGAGGCAACAAAAGAGCCTGGCGAATACGAAGAAAGAATCCCTATAGTCCGGAGCATTTCTGATATCAATGTCTCGCTTCCAACATATATCCATCAGTATCTAAGGGGTAAAGGCAAGATAGACATCAGAGGTCCAGTATTTACAACTGTAAAGTGGAAAGTACTCTAATAATTTATTATTTAAAAATAGTATAATAGAAAAGTATTAAATAAAATTAAATATTTCTTTCTATTCTTTTTATGAGCTCTTCTTTAGGCACGAAACCAATTATCGTGTCGAATACTTTCCCGTCCCTAAATATAGCAATTGTTGGTATGCTCCTAATTCCATATCTCTGAGCTACCGACATACTTTTGTCAACATCCAATTTACCAATCTTCCATTCTGGATGTTCGCCTGCAACTTCTTCAATAACGGGAGCAATCATCTGACATGGGCCACACCAGGTTGCCCAAAAGTCAACAACGACAGGTTTGCTACTCTTTAATACTTCCTGATCAAAATTTGAATCTGTTAGCTCAATTGTGTTCTTACCCATCTAATTCACCTAACTCTAAAAAGAGAATAATTACTTAAAAATCTTTGGTGTGATATTTTTTTCATATAAAGATTAAATTGATTTAACGGATTCCTGAAGGTCATTGTACCATTTATCAATGCTTGCCAGTACTTTTTTTCTTATCTCTTCGCGTTCTAAAGATTTATACACAAAGTACCGCCCTCTTTTTCCTTGAACACAACATTTAGATTCTCTAAAAATTAACTCTTTATCTATTAAAATCTTCAAAGATTTTTGGATAGTAGTTCTATCTTTTTTTAGAATATTTTGAATTTCCTTAACCCTCATTCCTTCAGACGGAAGCATCAGTATTATGCTCACTTCAAGGTCTGTTAGATCAAAAGCGCACCTTAGAATTTTTTTTATTTCTGTACTACTTTTTATTGTTGGTAATTCTTCCATAGGACCACTAACATACAGAACAACATATTTCTTTTACAATTATATTGGACTCATTTCTTATAAGTTTAATCATGTTTTTTGTTGGATTTACAATATTGTCAAAGAGAAGGGCAGTTTCATCCAGCTCTTTTATTCTTGGGCGCATGCATCCCAAGGATAATGTTACATTGGGAAAAGAATTTCTTGTATAAAAAAAGAAATCTTTTATTGATTGAATGTCATAATCAACGCTGTTTGTCTTCTCAAGTTCATTCTTAATGAGTACTAATAAAGTTAGATTTTTTATTGGATATTTTTTCAATATCTCAACTACATTGTATTCGCCCACGACCTTTCCATAGTCAAGGCCAACACATATATGGGGGATAACATTAACATCTTCCTCTATTAAGAATCTTAGAGCGTTTTCATAATCTGAAACCTTGAAAGGTATCTTAAGTATTCTTTCTATTGTATCCTTACTTCCAACAAAATCAATGGATACCGCATCAATCCTGCTTTTCTTTATTTCTTTTGCATCTTCTCTTGTTAGAAATCCAGAATGTAGATTGATTATAAGATCAGTATCTTTTTTTATTTTCTTAAGTATTGAATAGTCAATTGGAAGCTTTCCTCTTTCGTCAAGTCCTCCGCTAACAAGGATACCTCTTGCTCCTTTGTTATCTAGTTCAATAGCTTTCTGATATAGATCTTCTTGGGTAACATGCATCATGTACTTCAAATATTTACGATTACAATGCATGCATGAAAAGTAGCATTTCTCGCCTGTAATCGAAATACTTGGAAATGAGTCTTTAGAAGGATAGCATATGTTTTTACTTTTCATTAATCGCCCTCTTAAATACTTCCTTTAAGTCTCCAGCAGTTATCCCATATGCTCTAAAGTCAGAAGAAAAAAAATCATCAATCAGTTGTAATACTTCAGGTAAACTCTTTTGATTAATCGATTTCTCTAAATTATCCATTCCTTCTTCAGGGAAAACAAAGAAGTCTCCATATACCCTGACATCTGAAAAAATACTGTTTTTATAGTTAAAAGAAATACCAATTAATTTTCCGCCTTGCTTCTTATATTCAAAGATATCCATAATTCTTCTACCAGTTCCAAATGGGATTATTAACTTAAATAAATATTGTAGTCAATCAATAAAAAGAAATTGTGTTACTTTTATATATAAGTCTCTCAATATTCAATTGAAGGATAAAATGGCAAATCATGAATCTTTAAGACTTAATGATTATTATCTGTGGAAGAAATATCCTACCTATTCTGAGTATCCATGGGATAGACAATATCTTAATGTTGAATTCTTAGAGTTTGAAAAGATAAGGGTCAGTAAGGTAAAAGACTGGTATAAGGAATTTAGTAGAGCTGAAGATGGAAAGTCTTTGGAAGAAATATCTCTTTATGTTGTTCCACTGTCCATGGATTCTTCATGGAATGTCGCCATTGAATCTCAAACTAATTCTAAATCAATAGGGCTATCTGCCCTTTATAATACTCCTATTGCAGTTAGTATTGGATTGATTCCTTCAAGCAAGAATATTCCAGAAGATTATAGCCTTATTAGCATTATAAAATCAAAGAAATCATATATCTATAATGAGAAGCTGAATAAAAGTGAATCTGTTATTATAATTGATGAGTGGGAAGAACTTCCCTCAGATTCTATCTACTTGGATGTTCCATACGAAAAAAGGATAATTGAAAACTTATTTGCAGAAAACTTACCTTTAGATAGAGAAATATCAAGATCATTTCAAGCCCCTATTTTAAGTGCACCTTATGATGGGGGGGTGGGGGGCATATCTCTATCCTCACTTTCATGGAATTCAAAACTTGCCCTCGAGTTACAGAAGATCATCCAGCTAATGGTCCCGCCTGAATATCGGGGTATGGATCCACCAAAAAAAGCAATTAGTGGAATTAATTTTGATTCAAATACTATTCAGTACAAACTTGCAGAAAAGCCTAAAATTGGGCACAATATCCTCTCAAAAGTTTATTCTGATAGTTATAGCAAACTGCATCAATCACTAGTTGAACGAAATAATTTTGAAGGAGAGTACTCACTTTTTTCTTCAATAAAAATTAATGAGGGAACAAGAAGGCAGATGATCCTCGAAACTTTCAGGAATTTTACTCAAACAGAAATTACTTTGTCAGATATCGACCAGTTGTTGACAGAAGATGATATGTATCTCAGACCTTTACTTAAAATGATTGATGAGAATTTATGGATTCAGGTTGTTCATGCGCATTACAATAATCCTACAGAAGGAAAAAATTACGATAAAGAATATCGGCACATAATAGACTTATTATCAAAAGATTATGATGTTCTTTTAGCCGATAAATTCAAACAAGATAAAACAAGAGAATTGATAGTTCGTTCCATACTGAATAGAACTAGTTATAATATCAGAAGATTAGCACAGTCGTTTGCAAGAGCGGATGATAAAACTGAGATAACAAATAAATATCTTAAAGATTCAAGAAGAAATGTGCTTGATAACTTTGAACGCTTGATAAGTGAACCCGCGATTAAGAAGGAAATAGATTCGATAAAAGATCACGAATCAGATGAGCGATATAATGTTGTTCAAGCCACTTTGATTAATAATCCGTATCTAAATGTAGTTGAAATATTTCGTGAAGTTAAGTCAACTGATTTATTCAAAGATGAATATGACGTCCAGGATTTACTTGATTGGATGCATAAAAAGGGGCATGTAATTAGAGATTCACAAAATCGCTATTCTTTTATTTTCTTTTGAGATTTAGATTAACGAAAAATCATATTCCCAATAAAAACACTTAAATACTAATTTTCTTAAATCTCAATTCCGGTGAGGCATTGTCAAAGTTGCTACTAAAAAAACTAGAATACTACAATGGAAAAAGATTAGTGATATCAATTGACGGCAGCATCTTTAAAGGGAAGTTACTAGATTTCGATGAAGATGTACTTTGTCTTAGTGATGTGACTGATATTGCTGGTTCCTCAGGCAAGGAACTAGTTGTAAGTCTTAGCAATGTGGTCTGGATTATATTGGCCGAGGATAGTAAATAAGTGAAAAAATCAATACACCATAACATTTATAAATCCTATATTATACTGCCAATACAGCAGAACTTGCTTAAAAAAAAACGTTACGAATTACAGACGGGGATAGAGTGAAAGCGACTTTATTCCTCAATTCTTGACTAATAGTACAATAATAAAATTTGGAGATTTGGGCTATTAGGCCTAATACTCTTTATGTAAAGCCGGAGGCTTAAAAATGGGCGGTAGTGGACGAAATAAAAGACCCCGTAGAGGTTCCTTGGGATACAGCCCCAGAAAGAGGGCTTCAAAGATAGTGCCAACTTTGAATAGTTGGCCAGAAGTGGATGATGTTAAGATCTTAGACTTTCCCGGCTATAAGGTAGGGATGTCCCACATTTTAAGGATAGACGATAGAAAGTATACACTTACAAAAGGAAAAGAAATGGTGGTGCCTGTAACTTTGGTAGAAACTCCACCAATTTACGTTTGTGGTGTTAGGGCATACAAGAAGACTCCATACGGACTGAAAACCGTCACAGAGTCTTGGGCAGAAGGCCCGAAAGAACTTTCACGATCAAAAACTGTTACAAAAAGTCCTGAAAAAGACCTTGCTAGAATCCAATCTCTTATAGAAGGTGGAAAGGTAGATGATTTAAGAGCTATTGTTTGCACACAACCAAAGCTCATTAATCTGAAAAAGAAACCAGAGGTCATGGAAAGCGGGATTGGCGGAGCAGATGTTAACGCCAAGTTGGAATACCTAAAGGGTGTTTTTGGAAAAGAACTAAAGGTAAAAGATGTTTTAGACGAAGGAGAATTCGTCGATGTTATTTCAGTTACAAAAGGAAAGGGATTCCAAGGCGTAATAAGAAGATGGGGAGTAAAAGTACAGACTAGAAAATCTAATGACGCAAGAAGGCATGTAGGTTCAATAGGTCCATGGCATCCACCAAAAGTTATGTGGACTGTGCCATTTGCTGGACAGATGGGATTCCATACGAGAACAGAACTTAACAAAAGAATATTTAGATTAACAAATCCAAAAGATCTCAATATTACCCCAAAAGAAGGATTTAAGAATTATGGATTATTAACATCTGACTATGCTATGCTTAAAGGTAGCGTAGGAGGATCCACAAAGCGAATATTAAGGCTTAGAAAATCTGTAAGGGTACCAGTAAGAAGAACTGGAGGGGTACCAGATATTACCTACCTCTACAAAGCTTCTGCAGGGGAGGCATAAACAATGAAATCTAATGTATATTCAATAACTGGAGAGAAGTTGAAAGCAATAGACCTTCCCTCAGTGTTTTCTTATGAGTACAGACCTGATTTAATCAAGAGAGCGGTATTGGCTTCTATAACTCATAGAATTCAACCATGGGGAGTAAGCCCAATTGCCGGAAGAATGACGTCTGCACATCCAAGAAGAAAAAATCTTGGAATATCAAGAGTACCTAGGATGAAATCTGGCCCAAGAAGAGCTGCATTTGCACCTCACGTTGTAGGAGGGTTTGTAGCTCATCCACCAAAACCTTGGAAAGTTATCAGTGAGAAGATAAACAATAAAGAAAGAACTGTAGCAATAAAATCAGCTATATCAATAACAGCTAACAAGGAAATGGTGATGTCAAGAGGTCACAGATTTTTAGATAATGTCGAATTCCCAATAATTGTTGAGAATAAGATTCAAACAGTAAAAAAGACAAAGGATACAAGAGATATATTCAAGAGCCTTGGAGTTTGGGATGATATAATCAGATCAAAATCTAGAACAATAAGGGCTGGACGAGGAAAGATGAGGGGAAGGAGATACAAAAACAAAATAGGCCCGTTAATAGTTATTGGAAAGGACGCAGGCATAATGAAGGCTGCAAGAAATCACCCTGGTGTAGATATTGTAATGGTCGATAAGCTTAGTGCTGAACATCTAGCCCCAGGTACACATGCAGGAAGACTCACAATATGGACTGAAGATGCAATAAAGTATCTTTCTAAAAATGAGGTGTTTAAGTGAAAAATCCACATGACGTGATTGTCCATCCACTTATTACAGAAAAGACTGTAGCTACTATGGAAAGGGATAATATATTGACCTTTATTGTTACCATGGGTAGCAACAAACAGGATATATATAATGCCGTAGAAGAACTTTACGAAGTTGAAGTAGAAAAAGTAAGCACGACTGTTTTGTCTACTGGGAAGAAAAAGGCATACGTTAAACTAAAAGAAGAGTATCCTGCTGATGAAGTCGCAACAAAAATAGGTGTATTTTAAGGTGATATGATTGGGTAAAAGAATTATTTCACAGAGAAGAGGAAGAGGAACAAATACATACAAGGCCCCTTCACATAGATACAATGGAAGAGTTAAACACAGAAGCTATGACAACGAAGAGAGAGATGGAGTAACACGCGGTGTTGTTAGAGAACTATTCAATGATCCTGCTAGAACTTCACCAGTAGCAACGATTCTTTTTGATAATAAAGAACAAGAATTATTTCTTGTACCAGAAGGAATTCGAGTAGGTAGTAGTATAGCAACAGGAATAATGGCCGAAGTTGAAATTGGGAATACACTTCCTTTGAAGAATATCCCTGAGGGAACTTATATTTATAATATAGAATCAAGACCTGGGGACGGGGGCAAATTTGTCAGGTCTTCAGGTACTTATGCTACATTAATAGCTCATGATAATAAGAAAACAGTAATACTGCTTCCTTCAGGCGTAATGAAGACTTTGAATTCCGAATGCAGATGTACAATCGGAGTAGTGGCCGGCGGAGGAAGAAAAGAAAAGCCTCTAGTAAAAGCAGGAAATAAATTCCACAAGCTTAGGAGTAAAGCCACACTATATCCAAAAGTTAGAGGAATTGCAATGAATCACAACGATCACCCGTTCGGTGGGGGTAACCACAAGCACCCAGGTAAAGGTACAACTTGTTCAAGAAATGCACCGCCAGGTAGAAAAGTTGGACACATAGCAGCAAAAAGAACTGGTAGGAGGCGTTAAACTTGGCTAAAAAAGAATTTAGTTTCATGGGTTTTACTGTTGATCAAATGGGAAAGATGTCTATGGACAAGTTGATAGAACTCTTGCCATCAAGACAGAGAAGATCTCTCAAAAGAGGACTTCCCGTGAGACAGAAAAAATTACTTAAGAATATTCGAGAATCAAGAAAAGAAATGGAAGCTGGAAACAATTATACTGTAAAAACACACTGCCGTGATATGGTAATACTCCCCGAGATGCTTGGAGTTACTATAGGAATTTACAATGGTAAGGAATTTGTTCCTGTAGAGATAACTCCTGAGATGGTGGGACATTATTTAGGAGAATTCGCGCCTTCAAGAAGAAGAGTTTCACATGGTGCCCCTGGAGTGGGCTCTACAAAGTCTTCCCAGTATGTACCATTGAGGTGATCTGATGCCTTATTCAAGAACTGATATAGATGAGACAAAAACTGCAAAAGTTTATGGAAAAAATATGAATATATCTCCAAAACATAGTAGAGAGATATGCAATACAATTAAAGGCATGAAGATCGAAAGGGCAAAGGAATTACTAGAAAGCACAATTAAACTAGAAACTCCTATACCCTTCAAGAGATATTACAAAAAAGTTGGCCATAAGAAAGGACTTTCAAAATGGTTCGCTGGGAGGTACCCAGTAAAAGCATCAACAAATTTATTAAAACTTCTTAAGGAAGCCGAATCAAATGCAGAATACAAGGGAT